>VHDG01000163.1 GCA_016871475.1 Verrucomicrobiota bacterium | reverse complement strand
GGTCTGACCACGGACAGCGCGGGACGTCTGATCCTTTGCCAGCATGGAGATCGTAAAGTCTCGCGTCTTGAGTTTAACGGAACACGCACCACGCTGGCCCAGTACAACAAGTACTATCGATTCAACAGCCCCAACGATCTGGCGTTCAACGCCCGGGGAGAGATCTATTTCACCGATCCACCGTACGGTTTGGTGGACCAAAAAGCCGATGCCGAGCTGCCCTACTGCGGTGTTTACAGAGTCACTCCCAAAGGCCAGGTGACGTTGCTCACCTCCGAGCTCACCCGGCCGAACGGCATCGCATTCTCTCCGGACGAGAAAGTTCTCTATGTCGCCATCTCGGACCCCCAGATCCCGATCATTGTGGCGTTCGATGTAAAAGCCGACGGCACCCTGGCAAACCAGCGCACATTCTTTGATGCGGCTCCGCTCCTGAAGCAGGGACTGAAAGGCTTGCCGGACGGGCTCAAGGTCGATCGCAAAGGCAATGTATTCGCCACGGCTCCGGGTGGAGTGCTGGTGATTGCGCCTGACGGCACCCATCTGGGGAGCATCCTGACCGGTGAAGCCACGGCCAACTGCAACTGGGGCAACGACGGCTCTGTTCTCTACATCACGGCAGACATGTATCTGGCCCGGGTTCGGACCACCACCAAGGGCAAAGGCTGGTAAGCGAAAGCTGCAACACAACCCAGCCCCGGCTCATTCATGATTCAAGGCATTGTTTTCGATTGTGATGGAACCCTGGCCGACACCATGCCGATCCACTGGAGGGCATGGGAGTGGACAGCCAGGAAGTACGACCTTCGCTTCACCGAGGAGCGATTCTACGCCCTCGGCGGGGTGCCTGCTCCTGACATCGTCGCCCTGCTGGCGAAGGAGCAGGGATTGAAGCTCGACGCTGTCGCTATCGGCCACGAGAAGGAGGAGGAGTACCTGAGGAGGCTCCAAACCGTTGAACCCATTCCGGAAGTGGTGAATGTGGCCTGGGAACATCGAGGCAGGATCCCCATGGCAGTGGCATCGGGTGGGACCTTGCCGATCATCGACATGGTTCTGAGGCGGCTTGGCATCCGGGAGCTTTTCCAGGCGGTTGTAACCAGCGAGCAGGTCACCCGACAGAAACCGGCCCCGGACATCTATCTTGAAGCCGCCAGGCGCATCGGGATTTCACCTCAACACTGCCGCGGGTATGAAGACACGGATCTTGGTATTGAAGCCGTGCGAGCTGCCGGCATGGAGGCCATTGATGTTCGGAACCTTCGCAAGCCGGCCTCTTCAACGAGTTTGTAATCCGATCAGTTTCTCGGCGTATCTTCGTCCAAATTCCCTCAGGCTGGGGGTATCGAAGTGAATGCCGTCAGGCATCGCCGTGAGGTAGTGTGCTTCGACCAAACCCACGTGGGAAACAGCCGTTGAGACCTGGCGCAGCCGGTCGTTGATCACCACCGCATGGGTTGTGTCCGGCCGTGGAGTCTTGATGAGAAACTCCCCCAACTCTCCCATCACCCAAGGAAGCTCAGGCTGGCCCAGCGCCTGTCGAAAATCCTGGATCACGGTCGTCAATCTCGCTGCATAGGATTCGGCGTCCGCCAGCTTTCCACTGTCGTTTTCCCCCTGATGCCAGAGAATCCCCTTGAGCACACCCCGGCGTTTCGCCAGTCCCGCGAGCATCAGAGCACGGTCCTGCAGATCTCCGCCCTTGACCCACCTGGACAGAGGGCTCCCGCCCTCGGCTGCAGCGATCAATCCAATGGTTATCTTCGGGTCCCTGTCCGCGAGGGTTCTGGCGAACTCACTTCCCAACCCCACGCCGGCGTTGATGCGATCCCGGTGCAACGGATCTCTTGCGAGCCTCCAGCTCCCATTCATATCCATCATCAGGATTCGCGGGTGGGGTACCTGGTCGATGGGTTCAACAATCCCTCTGCCTGCCATGTTTGACTGCCCCATCAAGAGGTAGAGATGGATCGGCTCCTGATCCGCCTGGCGGGTCAAGGTTTCGACGCGCAAGGACTCGAGCAGCTCGAAAACCGCGTCGGTGAGAATCTGACCGCAGTGGTCTTCCCCCGAACCCACAGGCCCCATCTCGTAGCCGCCGCGGCGTTTGTCCCCTGGCATCCCGACATATTGAACACCTCCGCCGTTTGCATAGCCCAGCACCAGGGTATGGGCGTAGGGCGAGCGTCGCTGGATCTCACGAGCCAGTCCTGTCAATGGCTCGCCCGGCAGAGCCGCGATGGCCAGGTCCCCCATGCAAATCACCTGAACCTCCGTCATGACGCTGGCAAGGCCGGTTTCCTTCCGTGCGCGAGGATTCAACGGGAGTCTGATCTCCTTGCGGCGAACCTGAATCACCGCCGGGTCCAGCCGCAACTTTCGTTTCCAGGCTGCCAGCCCGCGGTCGGTAATCATCGATGCCATCCGATCCCGGGCGGGCAGATTTCTGCGAATGGGCACGATGTCCCCGGCACAGCCTTGCAAGAACAAGGACTCCCCGCCGATCACCTCGCCAAGCTTGTCAGAAGCGGGCCCGGGCCAATCGGCCGAGATCCGTTTGTCGTGTGGATACACGCTCACAGGATGGCATGTCAGGTTGAAGAAAGAGCCGAGTCCCTCCCCATCCGGACCCAGAAAACCAACGACGGCCAATGTTGGATCCAACCCCGCATAGCGCTGCCCTCCGGGAAGTGTGAATGGATCATCGGGCGTGAAAGTGGTCTGCACGGTGCCGTCGGGCTTTGTCGGACGCCGGTTGAAGAGAAGGTCTCCTGCCCAGGCACGGGCAATGTGAATCGTCCCCGGTTTCCTTGCCTCATCAGCACGCTTCACCGCATCCACCGTTTGTTGGACGACCTTTTGGCTCCACTCTTGAAATCCGGGGGATGTCTCAACCGGCAGAAGAGTGCGTCGCTCGGCTTCGAGGAGGACGGATCCCTCGGATGGAACCCAGGGTGCCGAGTGAGTGTGAGAGGCATTGATGAGCACCGAATCCGCCGGGATGCCGGTCGCGCGTTGGATCTCCTTCCGGACTCGCGCGACGAAACCCTCGCGCGTATCCGTCAAGTCCCATGCGACCAATGCCGCACGGTTGGATCCATCCGATATCACCAGGGCACGCACGTGAACGGCATCCAGCACACCCGGATACGGCTGATGCCCCACCCAGTTCAGGAGTGTGAGGGGCGGGTTGATCTCCCCACGGGCCGACCCCGCGCTCAGCTGCGCGCAACCCCGGGTCGGGTTCAACAGACAGAAAATCATGCTGATGATGCCTCCCAGGCGCGTCATCGATCTGTACACACCGGCCAGACGGATGGGAGGCCCGCATTGAGAAAGGGCTGCAGCGTTCAACGATGCCTTTGCCGCTTTGGAGTTCTGAAACATAGGAAGGGTGGGCTCTGCGACTACGGTTTCTTTTTCAACGATTCCAGATAGGCAATCAAATCGGCGAACTCCTCCCGGGTAAGGGATGCATGGAGCCCCTCAGGCATCATTGAGAGCTCGCTGGTTCGGCGGTTGGCGATGTCCGACTTGAGCACGGTGCGTGTTCGGCCATCTGGATCCCGGACGGTGATCGAGTCCGCCGTTTCGCCTTTGATCAAACCGGACAGGGACTCGTCCGAATGAAGCTCGATCAAGGTTTGTTGATATCCCTCACGAACCACTTTGCTGGGCCACAGGACGGACTCCACCAAGGCCTTCCGGTCGAACTGTGAGCCCACCTGGGTGAGGTCAGGCCCCACATCTGTTCCCTCCGACCCGACTTTATGGCACTTGATACAGGCGGCCGCTCCAAGGTTCATGAAATGCTTTCGTCCCTTCGCAGCATCGCCAGGGTTTGAAGTCGCGAATCGAGCATAAGCCTCCACCGGATCGGATTCGGGCATCGAGGCAAACAGAGGGCTTTGTTTCCCGGGCGAGTGGTCCAGGTAAAGGGGCTTCAGAGCGGCGATCGACTCGCTGGGGAGTCTGTCCTTGCGTGATTCCAGGAGGGGCAGGGCTGCATCGCGGATTGAGTGGATGGCTTTCTGTGCCTGTTCGCGAACCGTGAAACTTCGGTTGGTCAGCTCCGCCAGATAGGCATCCAACGCCCGCACATCCCCGATAGCCGCAAGAGCGCGGAAGGCATCGTCTTTTAACTCCGGCTTGCCCTGCATGCTCAGCAGTTTGGGAACTTGATCCTGCGCCTTCAGAACCGCCAGCGCTTGAATGGCGGCTTGCTGGACCGCGATCACGGGCACGTCCAGAGAGGGGATCAAGGCCGCGGCGTCCCCTTGCACCTGCGGCCAGGCTTTGAGAGCGGCCACATGCACCTGGATGTTGGTGTCACCCAGCCGTCGGCGTATCGCGCCTTGTCCTTCCGCATCCCTCAAGGTTCCCAGAGCCTGGATTGACCGTTGTGCGAGCGCCGGGCTGGGGGCCTCCTGATCAAGGTATCTTGCGATTCCAAGGCTCAGTTCCCGTGTGACTTGATTGCTCGGAAACCCCACCGCCTCAGCCGCCCGCAGCGCTGTCAACACGTCCGGCTCAGGCAGCTTCTGGCCACGCAGGGACGTCAGGATCAACGGGACGGAATTCGTGTCTCGCAAACTTCCGAGCGTGGAGATCAGCTGGCGGCGGCGTTCTGGATCTCTTTCCCGATCGTGGATGTTGCGCAATTCCGGAGCCGCCTCGGTGACGCGTTCCGCAGCGATCAGCTCCCAGGCGAGGGAGGAAATCGACGCATCCGGGTCTGCGGCGAACGTCGCAAGCGTCCTCCCGATGGAGGGGGTGAGGGACCAGTCCTCAGTTCGCTCCGGGCGGGGCATGTTCACGGGATGGTAGGCCCACCATTCACCCTTCCATTCAGGAAACTTCTGGTGCATGGCAGCCAGGAGCTTGATGGCTTCAAAGCGTGCGCCTGCCATCAGATCAGGATTGGAACCAATCACTTCGAGGCTCGCAGCCAGGCTGATGTCCCAGGTGTTTCTGAGCGCGAGAGAGACCAGCGAACGTTCGGCGGCCGACGGTCGCTCCAGCCGGCGGGCGATCCTCGGCCACGCGGCTGGAACCCACTGCCCGATCCGGTTCAAAGCGGTAAAACATGCGAACCGCATCCACTCCTCTGAGGAGGAGCTGAACAGCGCCTCAAACAGCGCGGGGATTGCAGCAGGATCCGCGATCCGGCCAAGGGCAGTCGCTGCATGAAGCCGCGCCGCCAGATCCTCGTCCTCGAGCCGTCCTTGGAGTTCCGGCACGGCACCCCGGGCCATTCGAAACCCGAGCTGACGCAATGCCTGACGCCGGACAATTGGATCCACGCTGTAAATCGCTGCGCGAATCAGTCCCCGGGATACTTCACCCCCGTCAATCGCGTCGAGTGCCCAGATGGCATGAGCCCGCGCGATCCCTGGTTTTGTTGGGTTCTCGAGCAGATCGGTCAAAGCCGACACCGCACCTGATCCGCGCTCTGCAATTCTGCGCTGGGCGTTCAGCCGGACGGAACGGGAAGGATGTTCGAGCGCAAGAACGAGATCCTCGAGCGCAACACTTGTCTCGAAGCCATTGGACGCCTGAACGTGCCACGCGGGAAGTTGGGAGGGTTTCGCGTTTTCGTGAGTGATTCGGAAAAGCCGTCCAACGGTCACCTTGTTCTTCGAGTCCCGATGCTGCCAGTCACACAGATAAAAGCCCGTGCCGTCATGGGTGGGTCGGATGCCGACCGGGCGAAAGTTTCCTGGCGGATCGGGAAATATCTCCCGGGTTTCATTGGTTTGGAAGGTGGCCCCGCGCCGGGAGATCCCGACGCTGAGCACCTGGCGTTTTCCAAAGTCAGCCAGGAACAGGTTTCCGCTGAACGGAGCAGGGAGCGCACCTTCGGTGTCGGCGAAGGCACCCGTGGCGGCGCCCGCCCCGTAATCCGCCATGCACCAAAGGACATGGGGCTGTCGGGGGTGAAAGTCCCAGGGATAACCGTACGTGCCGCCTTCCACTATATGGGTCAACCGGGACATCCACTGTTTCTCATCGGTGTTGTCGTAGGTGAAAAGCTCATCCTCATCATTCATCGCCACGTCCAAAATATTGCGCAGACCGGTGGCATAGATCTCGAGTTCGGTGCCATCAGGTCGGATGCGGACGATGCCTCCGCCATGAAGGTCGACGCGTTTGCCGTCCCGTCCCACTGCGCCGAACAGCCCCTTGTCGCCGACCGCGATGTACAGGAACCCATCCATGCCGAGCTCGAAATTGGCGGGCACATGGTCATTCCAGTCCTTCGCCCAGGGCTCTGGGTTGGTTGATTCGATCAGATCCAGGCTGTCCTTGCCGACTCCGTCATGGTCCATGAACACGGTGAACTTCGGGTTGTGGAGGACATAGAGGCGGCCCTCGATATGTTTCATGCCGAAAACGGCGTACAGCTTTTCGGCGAAAACAGTGACTCGGCCATCAGGGTGGAGACAGAGGATCCTGCCTTCCTGTGCGTCAGCACGATCCGTGCTGATGTCCATGGGGTCTTCCGCGACAAACACGCGTCCGTCCTGGGCAGTGCATACCACAGAAGGGTGTTTCAGCTCGGGCGACTTGAGCAACAGCTCCACTTTCCAACCGGGGAGGGTTTTGGGAAAGGCGTCGGCCGGATCGTCCATGGGAGGTGTGGTGGCGGTTTGGGCATACGCTGGCGGCGACAGGGTGAGGGAGCAGAGGAGGAGGAAGCCTGGCAGGGTGTGCGAGGTGGCGATCAGAAAAGTGAGCAATCGACGAATCACGCCCGGAAGCGAACCATACAAGCCACCGACCTGTCCACTCGGAGGCGACGTGGAAAATCCTCGCTTTTCTTCGCGACTCCTATTCGGGGCTCATGCTATCGGGGAGCGTATGCGATACGTCCGCTGTTTGATCACGATCACCGTCACTTTTTTGGTGCTGGATGGCTCCGAGGCGGGACAACCTTCAACAGCTGACTGGCCGGTGTATCTCGGCGATGCTCAGAGCACTCATTTCTCCTCCCTCACGCAGATCACCCCGAGGAATGTTCATCGGCTCAAGCCTGCGTGGACATTCCGTTGTGGGGATGCCCGTCCGGACGGGCGTTCCCAGATCCAGTGTAATCCACTGATCATTCGGGGAGTGCTCTACGGCACGACACCACAACTCAAGGCTTTCGCCCTTGAAGCATCCACCGGGAGGGAGATCTGGCGCTTCGATCCGTTCTCAAGCCGCCCCGCAGGAAATGCTCTGGGAGTGAATCGAGGTCTGGTTTTCTGGGGCGATGGACCTGAGTGCAGGATCTTTCTGACCGCTGGTTTCCATCTGCATGCCCTCGACGCTGCCACGGGGGCGTTGGTGGATTCCTTTGGCATCGGGGGACGGGTGGATCTTCGTGAGGGACTTGGCCGGGAGGCTTCGACGTTGCATGTGCTGGCGAACACTCCCGGGGCCGTGTTTGAGAACCTGTTGATCGTTGGCTCCCGCGTGAGCGAAGGACCCGGGCCGTCTGCTCCTGGACACATCCGGGCCTACGACACGCGCACGGGGACCTTGGTATGGAGCTTTCGAACCATCCCGTGGCCGGGTGAGCCCGGCTACGAGACGTGGCCTCCGGATGCCTGGAAACACATCGGCGGTGCCAACGTCTGGACAGGCATGGCGGTGGATGAGAAGCGAGGACTGGTCTTCTGTCCCACCGGTTCCGCAAGTTTTGATTTCTGGGGAGGGAACAGGATCGGTTCAAATCTCTACGCGAACTGTCTGCTCGCGCTGGATGCCCGAACCGGCAAGCGCGTCTGGCACTATCAGTTTGTCCGCCACGATCTC
>VHDG01000162.1 GCA_016871475.1 Verrucomicrobiota bacterium | reverse complement strand
AGTTTCGAGGAATAGGGCCTCACGTGAATCAACCTGAGTTCTTCGATGCCTTCGGCATCAAGCCCGGTACGCCCGTCTGGCGCGCCCCGGAACTGCGGGCCAAGATCTGGTAGATGCAGTTTGCTCCAAGAACCTAAGCCGGAACGATTCAGTAGGACAGCGGACAGTTGCGCAGCAGACTCTTGTGAAGAGCGAGGCGTGAGGAGCGCGCGTATTGAATCGAAATACGTAAGCGATGAACAACGAAGCACTTCGCAAGAGGATCAAGCAAATGGCCGCGGTCCTACTGAATCGTTCCGGCTAAGGGACCATGAGTCTCATGCTGAAGTGATATTGGTTCTCACAGGGTTCTGATCGATAAAGGCCGCCATGGTTGCGTACCCTTCTCCTCCTTCTATGAGCACACTCTTGAATCGTTCCTCCCACAGTGTCCCCTTCCGTTTCCGCTGACCATTGAACCACTTGGTGAACCGTTGGTTGAGCAGCTTCATGAACGCGCTTATGTCCCACATCCGGGCCATGATCCTCTCTCGATACTCCGCTGCTGCAGCGTCTTGTTTACGTTCACGGAACGGTCGAGCATCTGACACGTCAGTCCTCCACCGCCCAGACCTGACAACTTCTCCACCTCCACCTGTATGAGCAGTTCCTCGTCGATGGGTGAGTGCTAATGACTTGGCGGTGTTCTTCCGGACTGCTCATCAGATTTGTGATTACGCCTACTCCGACACCACCTCCTAGTCCGTCGAAGGAGCTTACCTACTACTCCGACTCTGCCTGCCAGCATCCCAATGAACAAAGCAACAACCAAGATCCACGGGCTCATCCGCCCCTCGAAAGGATCTATCAGCTTTAGCAAAGCAAACAAAAGGAAGATAAAAAAAGCTCGAATATCAATATTCGATAAGGAAGCAGCCAGTGGGGAATTTTCATTTTGGCCTGGGTTTGCTTTCGCAAGGAGAGGTCGTCATGTGACCTATCGTGTCCGGTGGCCCCAACAGGCTGTTGAAAGTTCTAAATCGCACAGGCGGTCTGAAGATCCTTCTTCTTCGTTGTTGTTGAAAATTGACGATTCCCTGGAGGCTTCTGCCTCCCCTGTTTTTCAAACTCCACGATTTCCAATCGGATTTGGCTAAGCTGTGCGCGGACACTGGACACGTCTACGTGGATAGGTCAACCAGGAGTTTCTGATTGTGGAAAACAAACTTTCTGATGCTGAAGAACCGAAGCTGTAGGTCATCGGGCCGAATATGCCCTCGCTCGGAAGATCAAACCGGCGAACACAGCCAGCATGCCCGCCAATGCCAGTGTCTGACTCAACCAATGCACCCGGGTCTTCAGCCGGGTCTCAAGTGACAGGCGCATCTCCGACCCCACCTCAGCCTGCACCGATCGACGAAACGTCAGCACATGCCCGGACAACGGCAGTGATGAACGGATCGCTGCAGGTAAGGGCGCAGCAGCGTCCTGTTGCTGAATCAATCTTTCAGCCAGCCGCGTCAACGCGGCACTCTCGTCGGCACTACGTCCATCCAGGATCTCCTTCGCTTGTTCCTGCGTGTAGGCCCCATCCCTGCGACGTCGCAACTCTTCAAGCGCTGCCGAGTCCCGGCCTCCACTCGATTGTGCCTGCTGTGCGTTCAATCCCAACAAGGCCTGCTGAAGCTTCAGGTTATGCAACTGGACTCGTGCATCCTCGTTGAAGGCAATGTCATGGCTGCTCAACTGATATGCGGATTCAAATGCGCGCCGGGCCAATCTCGGATCCCCACCCGCAAGCCGCTCATTACCCAGCTTCAGCAACTCCTCCGCCTTGCGCGTCTGAGCCTCCTGTTGCGCGCGCTCAAGCTTAAGATAGTCATCCACATCCCCTGCCCACCGGGACGCACTCCCGCCTTGCGTCTGGAGCTGAAGTGTTCCGTCCCAGCTGACCAACCGACGATGCCCGCTCAAGTAAACTCGCCACTCAATTCCTTCGAGTGGCAGATCGAATTTGGGTCCGTGAAGGTCCAGGCTCTCCCCGGCTGATGACGGGCTCGCACTGGAGTAGCTGAACTCCACGGTCGCGAACCCTCCCGATTGCGCGGGTGCCTCAAGAGGGATCATCACACTTCCCCCCTCGCGCCATGGCCAGACGGGCTTCTGATTCACGAATGCATTCCAAAACCGAGCCCCCTCCGGCAAGGTCACCTTCAAGGCTCTTTTGTCGCCCGGGCGCAACTCCATCCGGGTCTCGGTCAACATGGTTCCAGGATCCGACACAATCGAAACCAGTGAGACACTCTGGACCTGGGCCGGTTGTACCTTGGCCGCCTCGTGACGTTCCAACGTGACGCCCAGAACAAACCCAGGCTCCACCACCCGGTAGGCATAATCGGCGTTCACACCTGAAAGATTCTCAAGCAGCGCCGGCGGAATGCTCTGACGATCGGTAACCTGCAATGCGGAGGGCAGAGTCTGGACCGTCACCCGCTGTCGGCCCTTCGCCTCCACAGTCAGAAAGCCTCTCTGCAAATTCGCATCCACACCCTGAACCCCGGCGATGGACAGCTGCGAAGCTCCCTGAGCAACAGGCACCGAGTAGCTAACCTGCAACTGATACTTTCCAATCACACGTTGATGAAGTTTCACCTCCCAGGTCTGAAAACCCGCCTGAAGCGTGCCCGCCACAACCTGCGCATCCCCCACATGGTCACCTCTAAATGCAACCCCGCTGGCATCTGCCGCAACCCGCACCCGGAGCGACTTCAACCCGGTGTTCTCGATCTGATACTGGAGGTTGGCATGCATTTTCACCTGCCCCTCCCTGACTGATGCATGCTGCAGACCAAGAATCTGAACCCATGCCTCCACCTGTTCGAGATCCAACTGGACAGACCAATCGGCTTGGAGCAAGCGGAAGGAAAGTGCGCCCTTGTGTCGGACTCCTGCTGTTTTCGGGTCTTGCTGCACGGCTCCCTGCCTCGCCAGGACCTGCGCCCTCAGGCCTTGCTCTGGAACAATCAACAGTTGGCCGGAGGATTTATTGGCTTCCCGCACCGCAAACCGGGGAACCGTCCACTGCTTCGTTGGCTTGATTCCAAGCCCGGACAACGTGATGGAAAACTTTGCTTCCCCTTCCGTGCGTGCCTTGAAGTGGATCGACGCTATTCTCTCACCCGTTTGGCGGGATTCTGTCCAGTGACTCAAGGCTGTTCCACTCACGGATTCAACCTCCAGTCCTGCGGGAATCGGAAAGCTGATCCTGAACATGCCCGCGCGGGTAATGAATGCCCTCAGCTGCACCGCCAGCAATGTGCGATCCTCGCCCATCGACAAGGTTTGCTCCGTTTCAGTTGTGAGATAGGGCTCCACCTGGGAGGCGGACACAGCCAACGCACCTTTCGTCCCCGAATAACGAAACGCTTTCCGCAGTGTCAACGGCGTTGAAGCTCCTGAATACCGGCTCACAACCCCCGGCGGAAAATCTTCGAGATTGATCAACACCATCCCATCAGGTGTCACATCGTCCAGCTGCACTTCCGCTCCGGTCAACACGCCGACAGATCCCATCTGGTTGGTCGCACCCAACACGCTCAGGGGCGCGACCCGGTTTCGCGACGGCAACGAACCCGAGGGCAGCTGGGAACGAACGGCGACTTCAATCGGGCGGGCTGAAGGCACATGGAAGGTTATCCGCAGTCGTCTCTGGATGGGATCGAACCGCCACGACGCGATCCGGTTCACCTGAGATCGATCTGCTGAGGAAACCACGTTCGAACCCTTGATCTCCAAAACATCGGTGATCGAGAAATGTTCCGGAGTCTCCAGAATCAACTCGTTCACTTCGCCCTGTGCAGGTCGGACCTGAATCACGTGAAACCCTTCCAACACACCGGCTCCGGGGACGAACACATCAGAAGTTTCCGCGAAGAACACCGGGTGCTCGGTTGCGACATCCCTGGAGCGTGGCTTCCACAAAATGCGTGTGCCCTTCACGGGAGGCAGCGACAGTTTTGCCCGGGTTGAGGAGTTCTTGAACTCATGAACCGTGGAGGCAGCATCCACCGCGATGACCTGAACCTCCGACCCAGGAATGGAAAGTTCGAGCGTGTTTGCCAGACCGGGCCAGCTTGGCAGCACAAAGCTTCCAAGACCATCGGTCGCTGGTTGAGTAGGGAGCTCGTAGTCATATTCGACCACCACCTTCCCTTCTGCCTCCGCGCGGAGCAGGTGGGTTCGCAGATCAGCCGCCTGGATCTGCAAATGCTGACCCTTGCCCTGGATCCAGCGGACTCCAGTGAGAACCGCTGGGGAATCCAGAATCGGGAGCATCGACATTGTCTTCGCGTCCCACTCAATCTTTGCAGTCATCCACAGGCGGCCTTCCACGACACGTCCGGTCTGTTCCACACGGTTCGCTTTGAGACTGCGCGCACCGACCAAATCTACTTCTCCCGCCTGTGCCGAGAGAGCAGCCGCCGAAGACAGCAAGCACGCGGAAAGCAACGTCGTCGCTCCGGCTACGGAAGAACCGGCCAGATTCGACGCCGGTGTCTCGGGAGAAACGGAGCTCAGCCGCAAGAACCAGGGCCGGCCTATGCGAACGAGAAAGAAAGCACCCAACACGATGAAGAAAGGGACGCCCTTGGCAGAAACCCCCAAACCGGCCCACGCGAGGCTCATCCATGCCGCGGCTTCAGCAAACGATCGGGCGCGCGTGGATGTCGAGAGCTTCCATGCATAGAGCGCAAAGAGAAGGCCGATGAGTGGCACGATGGCGCCCTGGGCCTCCATGGGAGCGAAGCGAGATTCAGTATGGATCACGTCCGCTGCCAGAGAGGCTCCCGCTGGCTGGACCGGTGCCAGGTACTGAATGCCTCTGTTGTTTGATGTCGCCGCATCGCTCGTCAATATCGCAAGGCCGCCGATTCCTGCCCCACCGGCCAATGCCGCAAGAATGCAAATGCAACGAGCCCATCGCGCTCTGGAGTGACTCCGGCTTCCCCAAGCCGCCACCAACCCTCCCACTGCCATGAATCCGAGGACCAACAGCACGCAACCGACAGCCTCCGGGCTTCGGTGACTCACCAGGAGGTTTTGGATGGCAGCGAAGCCGTTCAGATGACCGGCTTGCTTCTCGGGAGGTATGGATCCTGCACGATGGATCAGTCTGCGACCCTCATCCGGAATGAGGTTCCAATCCGTCATCAAGATCGGCGCACCCACGGCAGGTGCCACCAGTTGAATCCGATCACGACCGGCAGCCGATGTCCCCAGCTTCACCTCGACCACGAGTGATGCGTTGGGATCGGTGCGTTGTGGAAGCGGGATGAGATAGGTTCGCCCCTCACGCACCGGAGCCGCCGGAGTTCCGTTCACCGTGATCGACCACAGCTGGGAGGTCTCAGGGATATTCATGCTCAGATGTGTGTTTCCACGGTTCTTCACCACATACCGAACATCCGTCACCACCTCGCCATCCTTCGAAATTCGGGTATTCAACACCGCACGGTCCACGGCGAGACTGAGCGTCTCGGTCTGTTCCAGCGGACTGATAGCCAGCTGCAAGTCGAATGGCCGCATGGGGTAGCGGTAGGCACCCAACAAAGGAGCGTCAAAGAGAAGTCGATGCTCCGCCGGCACCTCAGCGCTTTCCAATGGAAGTAGGCCGGCGGAAACCGAGACAGGCTTCACCTCAAACTGCCCGGCGCTGATGATCAACGTGTGTCCCATCTCGGTGGTGGCATCCAGCAGCTGCACCCCGGTGAACCCCAGAGTCTCACCCTGCGCACGGAACGGACGCTCATAAGCCGCCAGCAGAGTGCACGATCCTGAAACAGGGGAATGGAACTGTACCCGATAACCATTGGTCGTCTTTTGCCAGCTCCGGACGTCGCGCCCGGTGAACTCCACATTGAAATACTCAGCCGACAAACCGAACTGAAGCGATGTCACGGGAGCTCCGGAGATCAGGCAGTTCACCGTGCTGCTGCCGTATGCGATGCCTTCCGCAATTGAGAAGAGATGAAGAACTTCGGCCTGAATCGATTGAGGCAGCCGCTCGACGCCGAAGACTGCTTCCCATCCCGTCTCGATGATCCGATACCCCGACTGCAATCCCACGATCTTCTTGGGGAAGAAGGCGGCGGCAACCTCGGTCAAACCTTGAACCCGGGTTTGAGCGAGTCGAAAGCCGGAATCAGCCGAGACACTGACAAACCCTCGGAGAGTTTTTGCCTGTTGCGGCACAATCCGGGGAAGCGTCCACGTGGAGTTTGTCGTCGCCCCGAGCGCTTCCAGCTTGAACTGGATCTCATGCCGGCCTATCGCCGCCACACTCCACAGGATGCGCAGAGTGGATGTTTCATTGGAGGGACCGTCGATGACCAGGAACTCCGACACATTGGCACCCGTGAGCTTGGATACCATGTAGCCCTTGGGAATCTGAAGAAGGAGTTCCCGCAGGGGTGCCTCACGAATGTCGAGTTCGAGCTCCGATTGGATGGATGTGCCTGTTTCACCAAAATGATACTGCAGAACCGCGGAAGCGCTGACTTCGGGCAGGATGTGATCCGCCTGAAGCTCGAGAGCCACTCCTGTATTGGCGAAGCGGAAGGCAAACTGTTGTGTGCTTCTAACCTCCCTCAACCCAGGCATGAGATCAGCCGGCAGTTGATCCGGCGAGATCTGAGAGGCGTTTCTCACGTGAAGCACCTCCAGTCTCACAGCACCTTCGTTCACGACCCGCACGAACCCGTTGATGCGCATCGCATCTCGTGGAGTGAGCTCCATCACCCGGGCTGTTGCGGGCAGAGCTCCCAGTTCCTGCTGCAAATGCACCTGAACGTTGAAGACGTCACGCATGGGCTGATTGAACTCAATGACGAGTGTCCGGTTGGTCGAAGCCCCACCCGAATTCTCCCTCCAGCTCAGGATGTGGGATCCCGTCACACGACTCACCTGCCCCGCGCCACGAAGTTCCAGCTCAAGCGTCCTGAGTTCACCCTGGGTTACCTTCCCTACGACTCTGGACTCCTGACGCATCCATCCGGGACCTGTGATCACCTGGGAGAAAAGGTCGGCTGCATAGAAAAGTTTACCTTCTTCCGATGCACGAACAGGTTTCCAGGAGAAACGAACCGATCCATCCGAAGGCAGCACAGTTGTAATGGCGCCGGCTGTTTTTGACGGGGCGCTACCCTCGACGAGATTCAGTTGGGTTCCATCCGGAAGTCCTCGAAGGACGGCGGTGGCCAACGGGCTCGGAGGAATCTGGAAAGCCAGCTGCCTCCAACCCTCTCGCTGTTCGATACGAACATGAAACCGAAGAAGCACAGGAAAGACGCCATTGGTGGAGAAGACAGCATGATAAGCACCATCGGAATGCTCCAGTTTCCAGCCTTGATCATTATTCCAATCAACGAGAGCAGCGGAGCCGGCCAACAACTTCAGGCGCCCTCCCCTGGAACTCTTGATCACGGCCTCTCCCTTCAAGGAGAAGAATGCATTCTCGCCGGAGATCTCTCCCTCCAGAACACAACCACGCGCAATGACTCGATTCGCTTCCGGATCTGAATCGGCAGCCTTGATGTTCATTGCCCAGGGAGTTCCCTGAAATCGGAATGCCATCACGGTGCGTCTGCCCTCCTGGGCAACAGTCTTGAGCTCTTCAGGAAGAAAGGAGGTTTCCAACGGCGTGAGAGCACGTAATGCCGTGGCTTCGAGGTCCATCCCGGTCACGGCGTCCAATCGTACCCAGCCATGCATCAAGGATACATTGGGTAATACCAGGGCCGTAGGCTCGAACGTCGAGCCTTCCGCACGTTCGGTGCGCATCTCAATCTCGGCA
>VHDG01000161.1 GCA_016871475.1 Verrucomicrobiota bacterium | reverse complement strand
ATTGGCGAAAGCACTTTGTCCTCCCATCGACGTGCCTCCGCCGGTGCCGGTTGCCGCGGCAGAGAGAGCTCCGCTCGCCGAAGCACTGGGAGGCGGGGTGGAATTCTGCCGCAGGGAGGGGAAGGTGGTGAAGGATGGGCTGCCGCTTGAGGAAGATCGTGGGGCGGAGCCACCGGCGAGACCGCCGCTGCCGGCTCCGCCTGCTCCCGATCGTCCTCCACCCGCTGAATTGCCGAGGCTGGCTCCGGTGGAGGAGGCTGCTCCGGAGCTGGATCCCGATGGGGTGGTCGTGGTTGGGGTTGATGCCCCTCCTGCAGCGGAACCGGCGCTCACGGCTGCGGAGGGTGTGGATGAGCCACGCGAGGAGCTGGCGGAGGCAGAGGATCCACCGCCTCCTGAGCCTGAGCCTGAGCCTCGTGATCGGCCCCGGCCTCCTCCCATGCTTCCCCCGGGACCTCCGAATCCACCGCCGGGGATCCCGCCTCGCAGGATTCCTGAATTGTCCCGGAACCCCGACAAGCCGCGGCCAATTCCACGGGACCGTCCCTCATCCCCCCCCAACATGCCCGCCAGCTGGAAGGGGTTGACCGCAGCGTAGGATACGAGTCCGGGCTGCGGCGCGTAGATCTTGGCGTTCTCCAGGCGTTGCATCTGATCGGAGATGTTGTCCTCCAGGAGCTCAAGGGCACGACGGCTGGTGCGCAGGTCGGCCGAAGCCTGTGAAAGTTCATTCGATGTCCGATGCCGGAGGCGAACCAGTTCCAGTTGCTCCTTCTCCAGGGTTGCCTGAAGAGCGCGGAGCGCGTTGGGCTGGTCAAACTTCTTAACCAACCGCAGATCCTCCTTGTACTGATCCAGCGAGAGCTGTTCCCGTTTCAGTGTGAGCGCATCGGCTTCCATCTCCGAACGGGTGGCATTGTTTCCCTTGAACAAGGTCTCCGTCCTCTCGGCGCGTTCGCGAGCGATCCGGACCTGCTCCTCCAGCACCTTGATGCGGACATCCGCTGTCCGGAACTGCAGCGGCGCATCCCCATCCCGGTACTTCTCCACGTCCGTTTGGGCGAACTCCACCCTCAGCTCCGCCTCCTTGATCTGGCTCTCGGCCAGGCTTTCCTGGATCGCGAGGTTTTGCCTGGCCTGGGCCAGGAGGAATGAAGCATCCTCATACTCGATCTCCATCTGATGCAGCCGATCCTTCACGGCGGAGGCATCGAGCTCCACGAGGAGATCATCGCGTCGAACATAGGAACCCTCCGGGGCCAGATAGAGAATACGCGCTGTTCCCTCGAGAGCGCTCCGAATGATGGTCTCGTTGACTGCCCGGAGCGATCCATCCTCCGTCACCGTAATCAGCAGGTCCGACCGCTTCACCTCATGGAAGGAATTGGCAGGCAACTCCTGTTCCGGGGACTTCCGGGTCGAAAACCAATAAACCACCGCCCCCAGGCAAAAGCCCAATGCCAGCAGCATGCGCAGCTTGCGTGCGGCTCGTCGTCGGCTTTGGGGGGGCGGGTTTGTCACTTTGTACGGGTGGGCGGAGGGTTGGCTCCGGGTGCGGGCTCCAGATCAGCCGCTTCTACAAATGAACCTCGCAAGTCTGCATCGTCGGATGAAACCGGTGGTGTCAGCAAGACACGGTCTCCTTCCTTCAAGCCGGACCTGACTTCAATGAATTGATCGTTGAAAAAGCCAACCTGCACCGGGACAGGGGAAGGGCCTTTCGATGTCTCCACGTGGCACACCTGCTTGCCCTTGACCGTCGTCACGGCCTGAAGGGGAACACTCAGGGTGCTCACCAGGTTCGTGACAACAATCTCCGCCCGGGCCGAGGCCCCCGGCTTCAGGTCGGGCAGATCGTCCTCGATGAGCACTTCGGTGGAGTAAACTTTGAGATTGGGATTGAACCAGCGATCCTGGGAGTTCGGCAGGACCGCCACCTTTGTGACGCGAGCCTTGAAGCGGCGATCTGGAAGCGAATCCACCGTGACGAAGGCTGGAAGGCTGGGACGGATTTGAAGGATGAGCGATTCGTGCACTCGGATCTCGACGATCATCTGTGAGACATCCGGCAGTTTGATGATCTCCTGACGCTGGCGAATCTGGGCGCCTTCCTCGATCAGAGTGCTGCCGCCGCGGTCCATTGAACTGCTGGATGCATACACCACCAGCCCGTCCTGGGGGGCCTTGATCTTGGAATTATTCATCTGCTGCCGGAGCTCCTTCAGCTTGTCCAAAGTAAGATCGAGCGATTTCTGGCTGGTGCGAAGGTTCGCCTCTGCCTGTGCGATCTGGTTGGAGGTGCGCTGTCGGAGTCGGTGGAGCTCCATTTTTGACTGGTCCCATGCAGATTCGAGACGCCGCTGGCTCTTGGGCATGTCGTATTTCCGGAAGAGGCGAAGCTCCTCCTCCGCCTGCTCCGTCGAGATTCGCGAGGTCATCAGACTCAGCGCGTCCGCTTCCAGCTCGGACTTCGAGGCATAGCCCTTCTTGAAGAGCTGCTGCGTCCACTCAAGCTTGTCCTGGGCCCTTTGCAGCTGCTCCTTTCGGATGACGATGTTGTTGGTCTGGGTGTTGATCTGCTGGGGGGCGTCGCCCTCGATGTATTTATCCAGATCGGATTTCGCGAACTCGACCCGCAGCTCCGCATCCTTGATCTGACTTTCGCTCAGGCTGACCTGAATGCTGAGGTTTTCCTTGGCCTGGACGAATGCGAACTCGTTGTTTTGGTAGATGACCTCCTGCTGGTTGAGGCGATCCTTGAGCTCCGAGCTGTCGAGCTCAACGAGCAGGTCGCCTTCCTTGGCGTAGGTGCCTTCCGCTATGATGCTGATGATTCGTGAGATCCCTTCGAACTCGCTGCGGATGATGGACTCCTTGACAGCCTTCAGTGCTCCGCCTTCCACGACGGAGATCAGAAGGTCGCCGCGTTTCACGGTATGCCATTCGTTTTCCTGGGCGGGTGCTGAAGCCCAGGGGCGCCAGAGCAGAAGGGCGGCCAGGATCACGCAAGCACACGCGGCGAGGAGGATGGGTTTCCTCGAAGTCTCGGGGGAGTTGGTTTTCGGTGCGTTCATTTCTCAAAAAGCTTTTCGGGGCTGGGTAGGGCGTCCGCTGCGCTGGGCGGCGCGGTTGGCGTGGTTCCGGCATCCGGTTTGGGAAGATCACCCGGAAGAAGCCAGAACTTGGTCTGCTCGGTCTTCAGCAAGCCGATGTCGAGCAGGAGCCGGAGCCGGGTGAGATGGTAATCCACCAGGGCGGCCGTCGTGGCGTTGTACGCCTGCACGCGGGAGGTCTGGGCATCCACCACGTCACGGACCTGAACCCGACCCGCCTGCAGCGAGAGCTCGCTGCTCTCCACCCGGCGATCTGCCAGGGCCTTGGCGCTGTTCTGGATCTCGTAGCTCTGCCGCGACTGATCCAGGGTTCGGAGATCCGATCGGACATCATTTTTCAGGTTGTCGAGGAACAGGGCGAAGTTTCTCAGCTGACGCTCGAAGCTGATGATGGATGATCTGTAGCTGTTGCGCTCCAGCTTCCGGTTGATCGGCAGGTTCAGCTGGATGCCTCCCGAGGCCTGGTAGTCATTCAGGTTGAAGTTTGCGTAGTCCGTGGGTCGCTCTGAGCTCAACGAAACATCCCCGAACAGGCGAAGGTCTGTTTTCAAAGCGCTGGCTGCCACCGGGATCTTCCGCTTGCTGTCCTCAAAGCGATCGATCTCGTTGAGCATGTCCGGACGGTGATCGATCGCGATCTGAAAAGCCTGGGGCTCCATCAGCGGCACAGGCAGCAGCCCGACCGCCTCCAGTTCCTTCAACGCATTCTCATCCAGCTTGATTTCCTCTCCAACAGGAATCCCCAGGGTGACCTTAAAGTCGTCGAGGCTGTTGCGGTAGCGCTCGATGGCGAGGATATAGCTGTTGCGTGCCGACAGCTCCTCCTGTTTGGCCTGGTCTGCCTGAAAGGGCGCCAGCCGGTCGAACGCCAAAGCCTCGGTGCGTTCCCTCAGGCTGATGCGGCTTTGATAGTTGGCATACTGGTTTCGAACGGTGTCCTGCTGCTGGAGCAGCCGGAGGTAGGTGCTGACGATGTCGAAGCTGAAGGTGTGCTGATAGTAGGCAAAGCCACGGATTTCATAGATCACCTCCCGTTCCGCCTGGGTCAGGTTCTCGGCGGCGATCTTGGCTCCTGCCCCGCGCAGAAGCGGCTGAACGAGGCTCAGCGAGATGGTGGAGACGGCGGATCGTCGAGGATCCCCGGTGTAGAACCGCAACAGATCGTTGGCAATATCCAGACTGACGCGTCCACCTGTCTTCAGGGCTGCATCCATGCCGCCGGAGCTGTTGACTGCTCCAGACTGTTCCCCGCTGGAACTCCGCGTGCCGCGCAGGGTGGAGCCTGCGAAGAACTGGGGCGTGAAATTGAACCGCTCCCTTGTCAGGGTGAGTGCTGACAGATAAAGCGTCTCCTTGCGCAGCTGATACTGACGACTGTTGGTGAAAGCGGTTTCGAGAGCCTCCGGAAGGGTGATGACGCGCGAGATTTTCGACAGGCGATCCTCAATGATCTCACCCGGCTTGATATCCTGCGGGGATCGATGGGAGTAGCGGGTGTCGATGCTGAACTGGTTGGTCTTTCCGAGGGCCGCGAGCTGCTTTTGCTGGAGGATGCGGTAGCTCTCCCGGTCGGCAGCAGCCTGATATCGTTTCGCGCTGCAACCCGCAATAAAGGTGCAGGAAACGCAAAGTATAAGAGGAATGAGCGCCTCGTTCTTGAGGCGGCCGAGGAGGGCAGGGATCTGTGTCATCAAAGCCGAAAATGAGCCGCTGCCGGTTTGGATACGGAAGACAGCAAGACCAATCTTAGGTCATCGAGGTTCTTAAGACAAGCTCTGATATGCATTTATGCAGAGGGAGCATCTCACCTTCTCCCAGCACGATCGCCCCTCGTCATCGGCATCGGCTGTGGGTCCTCGATGCCCAGGACGCGGTCCGTGCGTCGTGGATTGCGATCGCGAGGGGAAAGGAGGGGCAGCGCGATCGCAGGTTGGGCTTGGAAGGCCTGGATTGGATCCTACAGACGCAGGAAGATCTTGCGCTTGTACAGAAACCGGCAAAGGAGAAGTCCGATTCCCACAGCGGCGAGGGCTACCAGCAGATCGCCAGCTCCCGGAGCAATCGCTCGCTCCAGAAAGTTCCGCACATCCCCTCCGGCAATCCGCTGGGCGACTTGTCTGAATCCAAGCACATTGTTCGCCAGATAAATTGTAATGGCGTTGGAGCCCACCCACAGAAACGGCTGGATCCAAAATTGAATGCGCCACACCTCGATGACCTGGTGAAACAACCCAAGCAGGATGGCGCTGTAACCTCCAGCCACCAGGACATAGGAGGAGGTCCAGATTTTCTTGATCACCGGGAACTGGGTTCCCCAGAGGAAGCCCAACACCACACCGGCTGCGCCCACGCCCATCAACCAAACGGCTTTCTGTTGATCATTCCGCGAGGGACACTTCAGCAGCAGACCCGCCAGAGCTCCCAATAAACAGGTGCCGATCGCTGGCAATGTGCTGAGGAACCCTTCGGGATCCCACGTGCCCTCCCACTTCTTGCCCGGAAGCCATCGCTGATCGACATAGTGCGCAAGGTTTACCCCGGGATCATACACGCCCCGAAGCCGATGTGTGCTCGCCCAGTTCAGTTCCGATACTTCCTTCACCTGGAGCTGCTCGCTGACAAGCTGGCCGGAAGCGTCGCGAGGTCTCAGGTCCGGGAACGACACGCCGGCCATCAAGCCCCAATACCCGAGCAGGAGCACACCGCACAGGACGGCAAGGCCCCGGGCCTTCAAGTGACAATAGGCGATGGCGGTGAACAGATAACAGAGCGCAATCCGGTTCAGTACCCCCATCAGGCGGATGTCCGGCCATTCGCGCGAGAAGCCGCCGGAGTAAAACAGCGCCACGATGTAGATCAGGACGAACCGTTTGAGTATCCGCGCGTAGGCTGCTCTCAATCCATCCGAGCTGATCTGACGATCCAGCGAGAACACGATCGAAACCCCGACCAGAAAAACGAATAGCGGAAAGATCAGGTCGTAGAAAGCAAATCCTTCCCACGCCTTGTGGGTGAGTTGTTGCGTCAGAAAGTGGAACAGCCCGGATTCCTTCTCGCCGGCCAGCTTGTCCAACGCCGTCACCAGTCCGGACGCACCGACAATCCATAGCATGTCGAATCCTCGCAGGGCATCGACGGACAGGATGCGCTTCGGCGGTGCGGATGCCTCTTGCGCAGGTGAGTTGCTGACGGGGGAGTCGATAGGCTGTTGCATGCAGGTGGTGCTGTTGGTGCTGAACCAAGCCCGAGAACGGGTCTCCCGTCCAACAAATTCTCTGATCAAAAGGGTTGAAAGCCCGGGCAGCGAGGCGTTGAGTAGCGCCATGACACGCCTCATTTCCCGCCTGCCGCTGGTCTATGTACTCGCACTCCTCCTCACTCTGCCGCCGACTTGCCCTGCAGCATCCCTGGCGGTCGTGGACGCCATCGATTGGCAACCCCTGTCTGCTCAGATTCGCCGTGTGCAGGAGGCGTTGGACTTCCTGGGCGAGCCCCTGCCTGAGTCGGATCGTCGCGAGCTCAACAACCTGGTGGCTGGAATCAATGATCCCTCCGCCTCGGCAAGGCGAGCCCAGGAGATTCTCGATAAGCACTGCCTCGCCGGCATTAACATCAATCCTGAGATGCGTGTGAAGGTGGCGCAGGGGGAGGCGGTTCCAACCCTGATCGAGAAGGGGTGGAGGGTGTTTCTAATTAAGGTCCACAACGAGTCGGGGACCACGGCCGAACTGAAGGTTGTCAGCCCCAATGCCATCTCTCTCTTCGAAGGCGGTAACAGCTCCAATGCTTCTGATGCGGCGTATCGAAAGGGTAAAAAGTTGACCACGGAACCCAATCCAATTGATCTCTGGTGCGATGTCGATTTGTTCAAGCGACAGCCGATGAAGAAGGAACTGTCAGGACTCGCCTTGGAATACGCGATTCTACAGGTGTACAGCCGTGATGCAGGCCAACGTGAAGCCAAGCTGACTTTCAACGTGGGGCAGGGCACCCAGGACCTTGGCTTTCGCAGCGAGGTCGATGTGCTCTTCACGGCAAGTCCTGCTGGTGAACTCACGTTCAACGTCAAGGACGAGAACGGAAAACCCACCACCGCCGGGTTCGAGATTCGGGATGCTCAAGGTCGTGTTTATCCGGCCCTGTCCAAACGGCTCGCGCCTGACTTTGGATTCCATCCGCAGATTTACCGGGCCGACCGCGAGACTGTGCGTCTCCCCAAGGGGCAGTATCAGGTCAAGGTGACGCGGGGTCCGGAGTATGTGGTTTCAACTCGCTCTGTGGAGTTCGACGGACAGAAAGGGGAGTTTGCGGTGGAACTCCGCCGTTGGATTGATCCTTCAAAGTTCAAATGGTGGTCGGGAGATCATCACATTCACGCCGCGGGTTGCGCCCACTACACGAAGCCGACCGAAGGCGTGCATGCTCCGGACATGATGCGCCACTGCGTGGGAGAGGATTTAAAGATCGGTGCCAACCTGACCTGGGGCCCGTGCTTCGATTATCAGAAGCAGTTTTTCACCGGGAAGAACGACAAGGTTTCCAAGCACCCATATCTCCTGCGCTACGACATCGAGATCTCTGGATTTGGGTCGCATGAGTCCGGTCACCTTTGCCTGCTTCGGCTGAAGGATCAGATGTATCCGGGGGGCACTTCGAAACATCATTGGCCCACCCTCGGTTTGACCGCCCTGAAGTGGGCGCAGAAGCAGGGAGCTGTCTGTGGTCCTGCG
>VHDG01000160.1 GCA_016871475.1 Verrucomicrobiota bacterium | reverse complement strand
CGCGATGCCTTGATCCAAAAGGCGAAGGAAGCAGCCGAGAAGGTTCGTCGTTGGGGAGACGTCATCGAGTTGGAACCCTTGAACTCATTCGACCGGCGCATCGTGCACAACACCCTCAAGGATGATCCCGATGTTGAAACTCAAAGTGTCGATGTGGAGGGAACATCCCGCAAGGCCATGCTGCTGAGGCCAAGGCGGAGCTGACCACGCCGGACCTGCTCAAGGATCCCCAGGGACCTTCGGGAAACTTCACAAGTCGGCGGCACCAACCGGGCTGCGGCTGGATCGGGGGTGGCTTGGCTTCTGGCCATGAAAGCCCTGCTGCTGTTCGGGAGCAGGGGGGCCGTCGTCAATGCGACGCTTCAGTGCCGTCGAACCATTCGTCCGTTTCATCGAAGGCCGGGACCGGGATGTTCACCAACCGCAGCTTGCCGATCGCGCGGTGGCGACAGCCAGGTTTGATGTAAATGGCGGTCATGGGTCGCACGGGAAACCGGTCACCGTCCAGTTCGATCTCCCCCTCCCCTTCCAGAACGAGGTAGATCTCCGTCATTCTCTGGTGATAGTGAGCACGTGAATCCTCCGCGATGTCGACGAGATGGAGACTCGCCACCGCGCCTGCTAACCCGACAAACGCTCGCCGTGTCCCGCCGCAAGGACAGGCCTTGGGCTCCAGGTCATCCAATTGCGTGATCACGTAATTTGCCATAAACCATGACTGTGGGTCGAGAGGACGGTTCATGCGTCCTCGATTACGATTACGATTACGAGGGGAGGGGAACGGACGCGAGTCGGAAAAAGTGAGATCCGCGCCTGGCAGGGCGGGGAGGATCCTCGTATGGACCTGCCGCGGCTGCAGCACCACCGCCTGCTCCGTGCATCTCGAAGCCGTTGGCAAAAGTGAAGGTGATCGCCGGTGACGACGGATCGCGGATTCTCACGGTTGGAGGGAGGATTACACCGCAGAGCGAGAAATGGGCAGAGGAATTCTACAGTGGAATTGGAATTCTTCTCTGCGCCCTTCCCGTCTCCGCGGTGTAACCTCGGGGTCCCCACCAATAACTTCGGGATGCACCACCGCCGGCTCGCCTGCCCGGCCTACTTACTCGTAGATCTCGTAGGCCTGTCCGTTGAGCACGAATTGCACGTTCGCACCCTGAGCCAACCACGGCACCGTCGAGGGATGCTGCTTGAGCAAGGCAAAGTAATCCGCGGATCCAAACTGGATGCGCACAGGCTTGGCCTGCGGCAACTTTTGCAATTCCACGTCGACCCACTGACCGCCCTGATTCAAGAACGTCTTCCCACCGACGTACTGGCTCGACGCCGCACCGCCGGACCCGGCATCCGCGACGGCACCAGCCTCAGCCGTCCAACCCGCCAAAGCTCCAGGCCGGGTCGCGGCAATTGCGCCGCGGCCTCGTCCGGAATCGAGGGTTCCCGGAATGGGCACAGGCTGCGTCGCGGGAGCCGGCGTCGGGGCTGATTGCGCGGTGCGCGAGGCCTCATAATCGCCCAGAGAAATCGCGTCGGCCGCAGCTTCCGCGCGCTTCAGGGCGGACAACGATCGGGCGCCCCCGACCGCTCCAGCGCCGGCTTTATCCTGCTGAAACCGGAAGTAGTGATCCGCCAGATTCGACTCCGCCGCGGCCGCGCGATCTCCGAACAGCCGCCGATTCGCGGCCACGCCCCGACGCCCTTCGTCTTCGACAATCAGATAGGCAGTATATGGCGTCACGATGCTGTAGCGCCGGGCCAGATCCACGACTTCGTCCTTCAGTTCCGCGTTTTCTCCCCGCAAGCGGATCTCGTCGAGCAGATACCCCACCCGCCGGGTCGCCCACAGTCGAGGGATGAACTCGTGATCCTCGGAGCGTTCAGGAAAGGTGATGTCCTGGGTGAAGCGCCGGGTCTCGCCCTCCACCAAGCCTTCGATGCGCACCGCGCCGGCTCCCTGGCCGGAGTAGCGGCCGGCCAGCACGATCTGTCCACCCTTGAACAAGTCGGGCAGCGGCGACGGATACAACTTGGTCACCCGCACGTTCTCCGGAAAGGTCACCGACGGACTGGCCAACACCGGGTCTTTTACCCGGGTAAAGAAACCCGAGACTTTAACCTCGATGTCTTCCTCGGGCAGGACGTACTCGCTGGCGGCCCGGGTTTCGTCAGTGATTTTGTCGAGCAGATGAGTGTTTACGTCGGTGCCGATGCCGAAGCAGAACACCCGCACATTGCCTCGGCTGCCGTCTTTCACATTCGCCAGGATTTTGTCTTCGGCCACTACACCCACGGTGGGCCGGCCGTCGGTGAGAAACACGATCACATACGGGCGTTTACCTTCGCTGGGACGCAGGGCGAGGGCTTTGCGCAGGGCTTCATCGATGGCCGTGCCTCCGGTGGGTTTCATCTCCCGGATAAACTCCTGGGCGCGCCGACGCTGGGCGGGGTCGGCTTCCATTAGCCGATTGAAGATCGGCTCCACATCGGTGGCAAAGCGCAATACCTCGAAGCGATCCTCGGCGTTGAGGTTCTCCACGCAGAAGGCCAGCGCCTTCTTCGCTTGATCCAGCTTCGCCCCGGCCATCGAGCCTGAGGTATCAAGCACAAAGCAAACGTCCTTGGGCTGCGTTCGGCCGGAGACGACATCGACGCCGGGCGATGCGAGCAACAGGAAATAGCCGTCCTCGCCGGGTTTGCGATAGGTCAGCAGATTCAGGCCGATCGGATCCTTCTCCGGTGCGAAATAGAGTTGGAAATCCGTGTCCGGTTTCACGTGACTCGCTTCGAAGCCCACGGTCGCCCGGCGTTCGCCCTGGCGGCGAATCTCGACGACGTGACTGGGCGAGTAAATTGATTTCAAGGGCAGCCGTGACTCCAGGTCGATCTTGAGGCTGACGTTCTTCAGCGGGGTGGCCGAATAGCGTTGAGTGTTGAGCGGATACGCGTAGCTCACCAAACCATGATCGTTCGGCAACAATTGGGAGAACGCCAGGCGGACGCGTTTGCGCTCGTTTGCTTCGATCGGGAAGACACGCACCTTGAAGAGATCGCGCCCCGCATACTCGAGCAGAGCCGGGTCCCGCAACCGCCGGACGATGTCTTCGTAGATGCCTCTCGCCTTCTCCGCCGTCAACAGCTCCGCTTCAACCGGCTTGCCGTTGATCTCCATGGTGAACTTGTTGATCTGGGCTCCCTTGGGCACCGGAAACAGAAACGTGCCCTCCAATTGACGTGCGTTCGGGTTGTAAAACTCCTGCTCCACGGTCGTGGACGCGATCTGGTCCCGGATCGCCACATGGATCCTGGTCTGATGCAGCTCCAGCGGGGCCCAAGTGGGTCGGGGCGACACCATCGGCGGACGACGATCCGGCGGCGGCCCAACCCGCGGCATCGGGTCATGCCAAAAATCCGCGTCGTGGACGACGATCAAGCCCGAGGCCCAACCCGGTGTGATCGACGAAAAACCCGCCAAGCCGAGCATCCCCATCAGTAACAGCCATCGTTTCATGCACCATTGGACGGCCTCCGACGCAGAATGCTCCCGGTATTCTCCCCGGAGGAACCTTTGCCCCAGACCCGATCACCCGCGACGCAGGGTCAGACGAAAGTAGGCTGACTCAGCGCCCGCTGGAATCGGCATCATGATGTTGGCGCGCTTCGGGGAAAGCTCCGAGCCGATGGTTTGGATCGGCTCCCACTCCCCGCCACGAATGTCCCTCGAGCGAAGGATCTCGTAAGTTTTTCCCGGCCTCAGATCCCACGACAGCAGGACACTCAAGCCATCGGCTGATTTTTGTGCGGTGATCGATAGGCGGTCCCTTGAGTCGCGCGGGTTGGTGTCGGCGATAAATTCCTCGAAATTGCTCGCACCGTCTCCGTCGCCATCCAGATTCCCGTCGCGAATCCACCCGGCCAGCCCATTCAATTGTTCCCAATCGTCTGGCATCCCGTCTCCGTCCGCATCGCCGCTATTGCTACCCCCCGGCGTCCCGCCGCGTTGCAAGGGCCGGACCGAATCTGCGCCGTCAGGAACGCGGCCCTCTGACACGTCATCGGCCTGGGCGCCGAACACAACCTGATCGACCATGTTCAGGCGGGAATCGAACAACGCCGCGGCTTCTCCTGAGGCGCTGAGGCGGAAACTGCAGTGCAGCGGGCCCAAATCAGCCCGTCCATCGGCAAAGAATCGAGTGAACGACCAAGGAGGCAGGAAAGACAGGAAGGGAATCGGACTGTTGGTTCGATTGTTGGGATCGTCGCTGAGATAACCGCCCGAGATATCCGCCGGCAACAGGCTCGGATTGAACAGTTCAATCCAGTCTGGCCCGGATTGCGGACTGGCCATCCATTCGTTGACTTTCACGTCCGAAATCGGCGCGGTGCGAGCGCGCGCATTGACTCCGCTGGGAGTGGGAACGGCCAGAGACCAGCCGCCGCTTCCTTCAGGAATCCGACCCATGCTCCAGCCGGGGGCTTGCAGCCCATGCGATATCGAGTCCAATTCCAACAACCCGCCGTTTCCATCCGGGCCGAAGAGCCAGAACCGCCCGCGCTCGGTGCTGAAGCCGAGGGCGGCCTGGTGCGGCCAGGGCCCGGCGATCCCTAAACCCACGACCCTTCGTTCCCCAGGCGCCGCCGCGCCGGCGGACGCGGGGAGGATGAATTTCCCAGGCTCCGCTGGATTGTCGGTAATGCGCAGTCCTTCCAACGAAGCCGGCTGTCCCGAAACGTTGATGATTTCGATCCAAGGCGTCGCGCGGTCAGGGGGTGCGCCCGACTCAGGCGCTGTGAAAAGTTCGTTGATTCGAAAAGCTCCAGCGGAAGACTCGAGGGTTGCCGACAAGACCGCTGCGAAAAGCACATCCGGACTGGCATCCCTGGATTGATGCACTTGCACGGCCAAAACGTTCTCCCCTTGAACAAGATTGGTGGCGGCAAGATCCACCGGCTGTTCCAGCCCCGGGATGCCCACATCTCGAGTCGCAAAGGCGTTGGGGGGAACGGAGTTCAGCGGGTAGAGCGACGCAACGTTGGCTCGCATCGCTTCCCGGCCGTTGATGTAGAACACCACGCCATCGTCGGCCAGGTATCTGAGCCGAAGGATGGCGTTGGCCGGGTCGGATGGAATTTGAAATTTCCGACGCAAGTAATAGATCCGTTGTCCCAAGGGCAAAGCGGTTCGGACCGGAGCTGGCAGCAACGCAGGGGAGGAGGTGCTCACTCCAAGAATCGCACGCCCGCGGAGCCAGCTGGAATCGTCGAAGTCCCGATCCCTCCAAGTTCGGGCAATGTTCGTCCCGTTCTCCAGGTAGCTCCACTCTGCATCCAACGAGATCAGCTCTGAGCGCCGAAAATTCCCTCCAAATCGAAACGCGGATTCGACCGAGGGCACAGACGGCCGTCCCGTTGCGTCGAGATAAGTGGCGCGCCAATGGTAAAGCTGGCCTGCCAGCAGTCGGTCTGCTGGCAGCGGCAACGAGGTCCGATCAAGGGAGCTCGTCACGGAGAAAACAGGACGTCGATACGATCCCAGGCTCGAGCGAATCTCCCAAATCGTCGACTCGTGGGATGGAGCCGGCGACAAGCTATGGGAATAATCCGTAGCGCGAAGCGACGAAGCTCCGATCACGGATTCGCCGGCCGATGGTGTGATGGCGACAGGCTGAGCCGGCCGATGAAACACTCCGAACGTCGCGGTATTGATCACCTTCTGCCGCTCGTTGGCGTAAATCGCCAGGTTCGGATGCCAAAGGCCCACCGCCTGCAGGTTTTCGGGGTGAAAGTGAGTGTTGGCGAGCCACCAAAGTCGTTGTTTGAACTCCTCCCGATAGGCTTTGAACACAGAATCCTTGAAGAAATTGCCACCTTCCCCGGCGAAGATATCGCGCGGAACATCCCCAATCTCCCCGTCGAAGTCCCAAGGGACCATCTGCCATTTTCCATCGGACCGTTTCCATACAAAGTAGTTGTGGTAAGCGTCATCCCCTGCGCTCATCCATGCGCGATAAGCCACATAATCGATCAACTTCGCCAAATCCCATTTCTCGGCGAGGTATTCACGGAGCTTCGGGATATCCACCCCAGGGCCGGATCCGCGCGCCGCCCAGAGTTCATCGATCATTTCCTTCAGCGGCAAATAGCCTTCCCAGTCCCGGTTCTTGGAGGAGTATACCCACTCGTAACGCTGGAGCGGCGTCCAACCTTGGTTGGTCTTCATTTGTGTGCCATTGGCCGGTCCATAGGGCCCGATATCCTGAACCAATCCACTCGATTTCCACAAATGTCCGGTCCCTATCCCTGTCGCGTTCGGATTCCGGATTCTTTCCTCCTCAGCCCATCTCCGGAGCAAATCTTCGTCGTGTTCCTCAAACTCCAATCTAGCCACCCTCGCTTGATTGTTCACATACAGGTCGACGGGGCGAACGCGGCACGACGGAAATCTGCTGTCCTCAAACAAGCGATGCCCAAACGCATTTTCGGTCCCCTTGTCGAGAATCAGCAGCGTGGAATGCCCGTTCAGCTTGCGTGACGACGGGAACTCCGCTTTGTAGCTGTTTCGAGAAAAATCTCGCCGATAGAAACTGCCGCTATGCCGAACTTGGGCGTCATAGATCTCGCCTCCATAGGCGATCACCGCAGGCTGTGTGTCGTTCCAGCGGCCCATCGGCAGCGTTCCAAGAGGAGGATTGTAGCCGCTGATCGGATTGTCGGAGAGATTGCGGCCCAACTGCGTGGCAGCTGCGGTCGATATGAGCAAATCGTAAGCCGGCGCGGCGGACGCGCGCACAGGCGTCACAAAATATCCAGCCCACGGGAATGTGTCGTCGTGCCGCGGATGCACGGGCTCGTCCGCGGAGAAACGCGGGCCGGTTCGCTTGGCGAGAATCCGATAACGCACGATGGTTCGCGACGGGAGGCCGGGAATTTCTCCCGAGAAGACAGGGCCGATTCCTGTCATGGAAACAGTGGTCCGTGGTTCGTTGGCCTTGTTGACGTCATCGGCCCAATACTCAATCCGCACTTCGCTCAGCGATTGCGACGATGAAAAGACCGCTTCGATCCTAGCCGGCTGGTTGCTTGTGATAGGGAACGCGCCGTTCGAGGTTTGGTAAATGCGATGGGAGAGCACCACCGGCAGCGGGTCGCGTGCGGCTGCCGAGTTGACCCGGCCAGGAGTGGGATCTCCTGGAAAGACCGAAGCCGCCCAATTGGCCGGGTCGTTGCCAGGATGTGCAGCGCTGATTCTCTCCAAAGATCGCCCACGGTACTGGTGGAGGACGCGATTGATTCCAGTCCATCGTTCGGAGGCGCCCAGCGCATCCGCCGAAGTGGGCCAGGGGAATGCCGACGAGTAGTTGACGGCATCCCTCACCAAATTGGAGGCATCACGCAACCTCACCAGCTCGCCTCCCTCGCCGTTGCTCAGTCGCCCTGCATAAGGTCCCGCGATGGAGGAGGCTGAGATCGAATATTGAGTCACTGCCGCCAGACGAGGTGGATTCGCTGCGACCACCAGGAATCCGCCCGCTGGAATGGAAGCGCCGGTCGGAAACGTAAACTGAATCGCGCTGTCGAGTCGCCACCCTGCGACCGAAACGTCCTGATTGGAGGAATTGTAGAGTTCGACGAACTCATGCACATCCTGGCTGAGATCCAGCATCGGCGCTCCTTGAGCGTCGAAAACGGGTTCCTCTACAGGATGGTAGTGGATCTCATTGATGACGATCTGGCCCGTGGATCGAGTTGATAGAAACAGGCCCCAATAGAGAAAGGCCAGCGCCACAGTTCGACCTGGCCCACAACAGAAAAGGCGGACCCAGCAAGAGGCCATAAACGGCATGCAGGGCCCGCC
>VHDG01000159.1 GCA_016871475.1 Verrucomicrobiota bacterium | reverse complement strand
GGAGACAAGGCCGGCCCAGAGATCAACACGCCGCTCATAATCAAGGTGAGTCGTGGGTGTCCAGGGGGCTTGCAACATCTGGTCACTTAGAGTTCTTAACCGCCGCAGATACATCTCCCGAGTGACCGGATCATTGAAGAGTCGATCCAGGAGCACATTGGACTGGGTATCCGGCTTGGAATGTGCGGGGTCACCAAAGAACGGATGCGGCAGAGCGTCGCCACCATCTCCCAGAACTCCGAACGTCCAGTCTTTGTCCCACGGAAAGATGCTCCACTCGCCCGTGCCCTCGCGGTCGTTGTACATGTAGAAGTTTTTCCTCACATCATCCGCGTCCATTGTGATGGATCGACACGCGAGGAAGTTGATGATCTGGGGAATGTTGAACCTGTCGAAAAAGAACGCCTGCCTCTGGGCAACAGTTGGCAGCTTGATCGCATCGACAATCTGCTGAAGATCGGTGTTGGGGGACTCGGTCCGGAAGGTTTCCTTCTCCACACCATCGGTGGAGTCGGAGAATACCGGGGTGATCTGCCCTCGTTGAACGAATTTGTAGAGCACTCCCTGATCGTTAAAACCCCAGCGCTTGAGAAAAATGGGGTCCACTTGCTCCACAAAGACCGCGACACGATCGGTTCGCCCGTTCAACCTCATCAGGACTGGAAACGATGCGCAGGCTTCATTGCCCGCGCGGCGGTAAGTCTCAAAAGCCAGGGGTGGACGGAGATAACTTGGGTCGGAGCCGTTTCCGTTGAGATTCACTTCATCGACCCGTCCCACCTCGTCCGACATCTTCACCCGAAAGCCCCGGTTGAAATCGAATTTCTGCGATCCACTCGTGGTGAATCCACCACGCTCGCGAGCAAACACGTTGTCGAAGAACTCCCCGTTGTAGAACACCGAGACACGCTCGCCGTTACGAGTACGTGCGTTTTCCGGGGCACGTGCCCACCAATGCCAGATCGGGAGAGGGGAGGCGATCGGACTTCCCTGCACCATCGTGCCCTGGTATTCCGGCGACCCCAACCGATCCTCGAACAAGGGCCAGCGCGACGTTCCACCCGCAACGTCGAGAGCCTCCACTTTGTAGCGGATGCACTGCCCGTTCGTGGAAGCCGCGGCAGGGACATAGGCTCCGTAAAGCCCATCGCTGGGTCCCCCGTCACCATGCAAACCGTCATCGAACATCGGCAGGGTGTTGGTTACTCCGTAATTGATACGATACCTGAGCATCACTGAGGCGATGTTGGCAAAAGAGGGGGACACCGATGTGGTGATCAGGAGGTCGTCCGAATCCGTTGGAAGGGCTGGAGAGTGTTGGAGGCTGCGAATGATGGGGCCTGGCAATTGCGAGGCTCTCCCGTTGGGAGCCCCTGGAGTGGGGGTTGTGAAGAAACCTGGGGAGCTTGCGAGCGATCCGACTTTCACCACCTCCAGAGTGACACCGATCAGGAAGTCTGGATTGGCCGGTTCCAGATTGAGGCCCTGGATCGCAAGAATATTCCTTCCAGCGGTCAAAGCGCCCCTGAGATCCGACAGATCAAGTTCGACGGGGACGATGGCATCCCGATCGGGGCGGCGTGCCGTGGCACGGGAGTTCCATGAAAGCGATTCAGGTGCACTCAGGGATGCAACCTCTCGACCATTCAGATACACGACAGCTCCGTCGTCGTATTGCAGACTCAGGAGCAGGTGATCGATCTCCTCAGGATTCTCCAGCAGGAATGGGATGCGCACCTGTACCGAGCTGTTCACATTGTGCATGGAACCGGTGAGATCAGTGCGAATGTGGGAGGCGTAAGAGGCTGGGGACGTCCTCGCGGTGAGATAGAGATCCGAGATTTCGCTTTCGACCAAGCTTCGACTCCAGAACGAGAACTCATCGATCCTGCCGCCAAAGCCACGGGTGGGCAGATTCGGATCCCCGTTGTGGCCCGCGCCGATCAACCAATCCGTGCCGATGCTCAAAGACTCTGGGTCCTCGATGGCGAAAACCAGGTCGCCGTTCAAGTACGCGCTCAAGATCCCACCACTATCGCGAGATAAAGCGAGGTGATGCCAGGCATTGGCCACGATGCCTCCGCCACCACCCAGCAGCCTGTTATGGAAGATGGAGAAGGTTCCGGGGCCCTGGGCAGCAAACTGAACAACCAGGCTTCCTGCAGCACCCCGGTAAGTGAACAGGTCCGACGGAGTTTCAACGGAGGTTGGAAAGAACCAGAACGACAGAGCGAAGGGATCCTGTGCGAGATTGAATTCCGGCTGGCTGGGAACTCTGACGCGGGCGGATCCTCCAAACCGGTAGGCTTTGTTTGTGGATTCGAACCCGCCGAAGGAGCTGCCCTGTGGGCCAGTTTGATTGGTGGCGACCGCACCCACCCGGGAAGCATCGGCTCGAGATCCCAAGCTGCCGACGTTTTGCACGCCCAGCCCCTGCGTTTCAGAGAAACGATAGTGGACGAGCGGCGAGGTTGAAAGAAGGGCACCGATGTAGCTGTCCTCGACCGGATCCCGCCCTGCTTCGAAGCCCGCAGGCACAGCGCCCTCACGCCATGAAGCATCGTCGAAAGAACCCTCGATCCAGCCTGCTTCATGGGCTGCTGAGGAAGGAACTCTGAAACGAGCGAGCGAGCCGTTGGAGATCACCAAGGCGGAGGAAACTTGCATGCCGAACCCATATGAGACATCGCGGAACTGTCTGGGATAGGCAGGGTGAAAAATGGACATAAGGGAGAAGCCAGGCCGCCCCAGCGAGAGGAATTCCCCGTCGTTGGAGAGTTTGAAGTTGGTGTGAAGAGGTGCGCCCGGGAGGCGTCGATTCTTCTCTGATGCAAAGACAATCAAGTAGCCACCTGCTGGCAGGTTGGTTGCTGGGAAGATCCATTTATCAGGCCGGTTGACGGAGTCAGTGAGCATCCAGTTCAGCAGGTTTACTGCGTTCGAACCTGGGTTGTGAATTTCGATCCAATCCGAGGCTTCCCCGTCCTCATCAGTCAGAGCGGATTCATTATTCGCCATGAACTCTGAAATCAGCAGTTCCGCAGCGTGGCTCGGAATGCATGTGTGGAAGAGCAGACAGACACAGACAAAGGATGCACGGAATCGGCGCAGCAACATAACAATGGGGGATTGAGATGTAAGAAACCTACGGCAAGACGGATCCATCATCAACGCTGCATTTCTGAAAGGTTCAGCCCGGTGAGGATCTCAGTTCCTCAACTCGCGTCCGTCCCCCTCCCTTCGTAATCCCAGTGGAGGGCGCCAAAAGCGGCCTCTCGACCCTAAAAAGCCAGAAGCGTGTCAGAAATCCCGCCAGCTTTTCAGGGTCGAGACGGCGGTTCAGGCGTCTTCGATGAAGATCAAGATGACGAGGGGAGGAGGACGGACGCGAGGCAGGAAAAGTGAGAGACGCCCGATCCTTAAGACCGGCAATATCCGTCATCGGCCGGATTCAGCCAGGCTGCGTATCTCGACGGCAACCCACCCCGGCATCCAGGAATCCCACTCGATCCCGGAGGGCTAATACTCCCGATCGTTCTTCATCCCAGGCATCGGCACCGGGTACTTGCCGTTCGCATCCGCGACCACCGGAGGAGGTGAATCCATCGTCCATTTGTCGATACCGGGCGCAAGCTCATGCGGATGGTTCAACATGTCGTCGTAAGTGATCTCCTGCCCGGTGTGAGCAGCCATGCGTCCCATCGATGTGACCACACTGGCCTGCACGCCAAATGGAGCCTCGTTGTAGGGCTTATCGTTACGAATGGCTTCCATCAAATCGTTCCACTCGTTTTGATACGGGTCATTTTCAGCAGGAGGAACTTTGGACTGCCACAAAGTGTTCTCACGGGTCGGGCGCTGTCCGGTGTGTGTGCTTGAAGGACCACTGTAATCGCCGGTCTTCGCTGCGATCGCCATGCCCTTGGTGCCGTGAACATGGCTGTAATACATCGGCGCCGCCCCGGTATTGCATCGGCCGTTCATATAAAACTTCGTCCCGTCCTCAAAAGTGTACTCGACGGCATAGGAATCGAAGTTTTGATCGATCCAAGGCTCACCATCCGGTGCGTTGCGATAGTGACGTCCACCCAGCCCCTGTGCCTTCACCGGCCATCCGTTCTTCATCCAGCATAGATGGTCGATGTGATGAATGTAGAAGTCGCTGTAGCAGCCGCCGCTGGCCCAGAGAAAACTGTGAAAGCGGGAGATCTGCCAGAGCAGCTCACTGGGCTTTCCGGGCCATCGCTTTGAGAATGCAGACGCGACGGGTCCATGCATCCGATAACCTCGCATGAGAAGCACGTCACCGATCTCACCATCCTGCACCCGCTTATGCAGCTCCTGCAGGTGCCGGGCGTGACGCGACATCAAGCCGACTCCGACCTTCAGATTCTTTGCGCTCGCCTGGTCGGACAGCTCCAGCATCCGACGGCTTGTCGGACCATCGGCTGTCACAGGCTTCTCCATGAACACATGCAGACCCTTCTGGATGGCGTATTGGAAGTGCACCCATCGAAAGGCCAGGGGCGTGGTGAAGATGGCAACGTCGCCCTTCTTCATGGAGTCCATCGCGTGTTTGTACCCATCGAAGCCGATGAACTGTTTGTCCTTGGGCACATCGACGCGATCATTGAACTTCTTCTTGAGCGTATCGTAGCTGTTGTTCAACCGGTCCTCGAAGACATCGACCATGGCGCTGAGAGTCACGGGCCCTTTGCTGGTGGACAACGCCTGTCCTGCGGCTCCGGTTCCACGGCCTCCACAACCGATCAAGGCGATTTCAACCGTGTTGTTTTCGGCGGCGTGAACATGGGGAAGCGTCACTCCGGCGAGAGCGCCTGTGGCCGCCAGGGCTCCGGTGCTTTTTAGGAACTGACGACGTGTAGGAAGTGGCTGATCAGTGTTCGACATAGGCTTTCCGAGCATTGGCGCACCGAAGGGAGAAGTATTTCAAGAAGTTTCTGCGTCTCCGTAGATCCCCTAGCCGGTGCCCCGTAGTGTCCTCCGATTGAAACCCTCGAAGCATGGGGTAGCTTCCTGTGTTCCGGCGCTGCTTAGGTTGATGCCCTCCTGAGTGGGATGGGTGTTTGATGTGAGCGCTCCCGAAAGGGAGGGGACAACGCGGGCGGCAGTCTGCTTGTTCCGTATGAGTGGGTCATAACAGCGCTGTAACCGGAAGGCCGGCAGGGCAACCTGTCGGCCTTCTTGCCGCCGGGGGGGGCGGACTCTTCCAAACTTCAGGAACTCTCCCTCAGGAGCTTTCTTCTGGTCATTTGTGCCTCTTGCGCCCGTGAGGGCAAAAAACTCCAGTTGCTGCCAACACCAGGGGGAAGCACGGCTTCTTATCAGAGAATGCCGCTTTTATTTGGGTTTGCGGGCGCAAAGGGGGTCGGAATAGGGTCACGCGCAGGTTGGGCATGAAAAATGTTAGCCAGCGTGAACTGCGCAAATACTCATATGACGACGAAGCCTCTTTCCAAGACGGAAACCGCGGAACTGATAGCCGGGCTGAACAAACTCGCCCGCAACCTATGGTGGACATGGAACCAGGAAGCCCAGGAACTGTTTCAGGCGCTTTCTCCCCGAGGCTGGCAAAACCTTTACCACAACGCCGTAGCCATTCTTCATGAGGTTTCGGAATACGAACTCAGTGTTCGTCTCCAGGAAGCGGATCTGGCCGATCGCGTGCGCCGGGTGCTCGCGACGTTCAAACAATACATGGAGGAGAAGGAAACCTGGGCTGCAAAGGAAGTGCCCCAGCTCAAGGACCGGCCCGTTGCATACTTCAGCGCAGAGTTTGGATTTCATGAGACACTGCCCATCGCGGCCGGGGGGTTGGGCATCCTGGCGGGCGACCACGCCAAGTCAGCCAGCGATTTAGGCCTGCCTTTTGTTGGAATCAGCCTCTTTTACCGTGAGGGTTACTTCCAACAATCCATCAATCAAGAGAACTGGCAGACCGAATACTACACGCTTCTGCATCCGGAAAACCTTCCGATGGAACCGGTTCTTGATGCCCGGGGTCAGCCGCTGGTCTGCAAGGTAAGGATCGCCCTCAACGACGTTTACTTCCAGGCCTGGCGAGTCAACGTGGGTCGCAACCCGGTGTACCTGCTCGATACCAATCGCCCTGAAAACGAGCAGCACTATCGAGATCTGACGTTGCGGGTTTATGGTGGCGACAGCACCACCCGCATCATGCAGGAGATCTTGCTTGGAGTTGGGGGTGTCCGCCTCTTGCGGACCCTGGGACTCCAGCCCTCCACCTTCCACATGAACGAAGGGCATGCGGCTTTTCTGACGCTCGAACTCACGCGGGAGAAAATCGCCAAAGGCAAATCGTTCGCCGAAGCCTTCGCTCTCACCCGGGAGGAATGCATCTTTACCACTCACACACCCGTGGAGGCAGGTCACGACCGCTTTAGCAGCGATCTTGTAAGCTATGCCGCCAACAAGTTCACATCCCAGCTCAAGATCACTCATGATCAGTTGATGAATCTCGGCAGGGTGCACGAGAACAATGCCTCAGAGCCCTTCTGCATGACCGTTCTTGCCCTGAAATGCTCACGGGCGGCGAACGGCGTCAGCGAGCTTCATGGACAGGTCAGTCGCGAGATGTGGCAACAGCTCTACCCTGGAAAATCCGTGGAACAGGTGCCCATCGGACACATCACCAACGGAATTCACCTTCTGGGCTGGATGAAGGGAACGGTTCGCAGGTTCTGGCGTCGCAAGCTCAGCAAGGACTGGCAGTCGTCGGGAGATACCGAAACCACCCGGTTTTGGAACAGCACCACCGGTCGGAACTGGGAATCCTTCATCAACTCGAAGGAGTTCTGGTCCCGAATGGAGAATCCGACATTCATCACCGACGAGGAGATCTGGGCGCTGAGATACCGGCTCCGTCGCGAGTTGATGGAGTTCTCACGACGTCGTTTGCTATTGCAGGGACAGAATCTGTCCCAGGGTTCGTTTATCATTTTCGATCATCTGATGAACCCGGATGCGTTGACCATCGGCTTCGCGCGTCGCTTTGCCACCTACAAGCGAGCTCCGCTGATTTTCCAGCAGTTCGAGAACATCGTCCGCCTCTGCCACGACCAGAAGCGTCCCATCCAGTTCATCTTCGCCGGCAAGGCGCATCCACGGGATGACGCCGGCAAACGATTCATCCAGCACATCATTCACCTGAGCAAATACAGCGACCTCAAAGGCTACCTGTTCTTCATAGAAAACTATGATGTTCATGTGGCTCGTCAGATGGTCAGCGGGTGCGATGTCTGGCTGAACAATCCCCGCCGCCCTCTGGAAGCGTCAGGAACGAGTGGGCAGAAGACCTCGGTGCACGGTTGTTTGAACCTGAGCATACTTGATGGCTGGTGGCGTGAGGGCTACGACGGCACCAATGGTTTTGCGATCGGTGATGACAGCCATCCCTCCAGCGTTGAGGAACAAGATCTCCTGGATAGCACCAATCTCTACAAGGCGCTGACCGAGCAGGTGATTCCCACCTTCTATGATCGGGACGCGAATGGCATCCCGCGGCAGTGGATCAAGCGGATTCGCCGTGCGATGGCCACCCTGTCTCCGCAGTACAGCACATGGCGGATGGTGCAGGATTACACTTCACAGTTCTACTCGAAGGGTGTGGGAACGGAGGCCGTGAGCGTTGCAGCGAGAGCCCGCAGTCCGCAGAATCGCTAAGAGCCCATAGAAAACCGTCCAGCGCCCGGCCCGGCGAGCTTCATCCGGTTCGATGAGTTACCCGCACCGCGAGTGGTCGTACCTGCCTGGACGACCGACCTGCTGGTGACCTTTTCGGCTGCCGAGCGGGAGTTTCCGGGTGAAACCTTGTCTGAT
>VHDG01000158.1 GCA_016871475.1 Verrucomicrobiota bacterium | reverse complement strand
CCTGGGAGCCTCCCGCCGCACGCCTCGAAGTCGGACGCGCAGTTCGTTGTCCACCCTTCAGGGTGTTCCATCCAACCCCAGCACGTTGATGCCCAACACGCGAAAGGGTGGACAACGAACCGTGTGTGGGTTTCCCGCACGAACGCGTAAGGGTAACTCGCACGTCCCCGCAGGGAGCGAATGAAACATCGAAGAAATGGGGTAATCCTACCGTGCGGGGCTCTCTTAAAGCCTTGGCACCTCCCATGCTTTTCACACGGTGGCGAATCCAATTCTGTAGAACCACGTGACCCCGATGATTCGAACAAGGCTATGAACCGATCACACACTTCGTCCTCGCGCGCTTTTACGTTGAGCGAGCTCGTCGTCGTGATCGCCACTGTCGCCCTTATGATTGTTTTGGCAGGCCTCTTCCTCCAGGACCGGACAAAGACGCGAGACCGTGCGGCACGGATCAGCTGCGTGGGCACACTCATGAACATTAACTTGGCGTTCCGGATTTGGTCCAACGACCACAATGAACGTTTTCCCTGGCAGGTCTCCGAAGCCGAAGGTGGCACGCTCCCAAACGATACGCCGATCGGCTCCGTCTTCGGCAGCCTGGGGGACGTGTATAGTTGCTTGTCGAACGAGTTGACCCTTCCCAATGTCCTCGTGTGTCCGGATGATTCAACCTGAATGAAATCCACCACTTTTGAGAACGGGGGGCAACCGACGTTTGGAGCCTTAACCTGGGCAGGCACAGATGCCCCGTCAAAGGGTCGCAGCAGCCAGCATCACCTGAGCTACTTCGCGGGCATGGATGCTGACGAAACCCGCGCCCAAACAGTGCTTTCTGGTGATCGAAACCTGGCCGGAGCAGGAGCCGTCCAGGGTATGACTGTTCAGGATGGGGCTCTTGTGGGTTTCACGTCCTCAATGAAGCAACCCAAGGCGCTGATCGAGGGACGGGATGTTCACTGGGATCGTTCGACGCACAATTTCGCCGGCAACATCGGGCTGGCGGACGGGAGCGTACACCAGACGTCGTCGCAGCAATTGAGTGCGTTCTTCGCAGCGTCCTTCCAGCAGTTGACGAATTACAAAACGCGCATCGTTCTGCCGACCCCATAGTCTGTGCCCTTCCCATCTGCGGTGTAACTTCGGCGATCCGAAGAAGAGTGAGATCCACGGAGAACAGACCACTCAGAAAGAAAACCTGTCTGTTTGTTCCTTCCTTCTTCGGGTTCCCTGAATCACTTCAAACGAAGCTTGAGTCGTGTTCTGACGTCCTCTGTGAACCGCGTCAGAAACCCTTCAATGAACGCTTCCGGACTCAACCCCGGGTCAGTGATCAGCGGAGTGAGGTCCATGGCGTATTCAAGCATTCGTGCATTGTCGCTGTGGTGCGATGCCAGATAGGTCGCGTTGGCCCGTTTGCGCCCTGCGGTGGCCAGGTCGTAGCGCTTTCCACCGCTGATCTGTGAATCAAAAATCCCCGTCAACGCAGATCCCAAACCTTCACGCTGGCTGACATCCAGGAGCACTTTGTCGGTATCAACCATCCAGTCCAGCCCGCGCCAGATCTCGCATCCGTACAACTTTTCAGGGCGTTTCTCAGGTGCGAGTTGTCGAATGGCTTCGATCACGGCCATCGTAACTCCGATGTGCGTGTCGTGTTTGTCCGCGAGGTTGTGGGTATAGACCACGCGGGGTTGCATGCGCGTGAGGACCTGGAGAAGGTCCGCCACGACAGGCTCCCTCTTCGCGGTCTTGACCGCTGAGCTGGGGTGATCGAGTTGGATTATCGCTGCGTATTCCCCGACGTAGGCCGCCTTCCGTTGCTCGTGCTTCCGAACCTCCTGCATTTGGTCGTCAGTGTGTTGAGCATACGGTCCTGTTCGAGAACTTCCGCGGCCGTCTGTCACAGTGATTCCAGCGAACCAGGCGTCCGAGCGCTGGTAGCATTCCAGAATTCCATGCAAGGCCATGAACTCCAGATCGTCCTGATGCGCACCGACCGCCAGGTGTGTGGTTCGAGCCAGCGCCTTGTCCAGGGGCATCGCGTCAGGAACAAATACATCAACGCCAGGTTGTGAGAATTTCATCGTCTATGCCCTGAGGGAAAGGAACGGAAGACTCGCGGCGGCCACCGCCTGGCCGTGTCGCTTGTTTTTCTCGTCGGGTATATGGAATTGAATCCTGCTGGCGAGCGCCGGGAACTCCAGTTCGAGGGCAGCCTTTGCCTTGGAAAGGATGCATTCGCCTCCCTGACCCGAGGTCACTCGTCCCAGGGTCAGGACGTGCTTGAGTCCGGGATAATACATCGCGAACAACGCCACGGAGTAACCGAAGGCGACCCCGATGGATTCGAAGATCTGCGCCGCTCTGGCATCTCCTTTGGCGTGGAGTTCTTGAACGTGTTTCAGCTGCTCTGCCGGATGCCCAGGCGGCAGGGAGATCCCCGCCGGACCCGCGAGTCGAACCACCGCCTGTTGGGAGAAGAACTGCACGCCGCAGCCTCTGTCCTGTGACCACTCATCAATGGGGCCATCGGGGTGGTAATCCACTGGGACAAACGCGAGCTCGTTGAGCCAGCCCAGTATCCGCCCCTTCTCATCCCGCCAGCCGGCCGCGAGACTCGATCCCATGGCAATTCCGAGGATCGCGTCCACCCCGAGGGACATCCCGCCCGCCAGCGATGTGACATCGCCGTCGTTCGCCACCTCGAGGGGAACATTCCATGCTCTTTGGATGCGGTGAAAAATTGTGCGGCCTTTCTCCTGGAACAAAGGCTTTGGAACAGCGCGAAACAGCGATGCCACACGCACCTCGTTGTCGAGGATGATTCCAGCGGAGCTTCCACCAATGGCATCCACTCTCGGAAGGTGGGAGGCTGCAAGTTTGAGACCTTCCTGGATGCGGGCGAAATGCCACTCGGGGTCCGGCTGGATCTTTGGATCCCAAGGTATCTCGGTGGTGAACACGGCTTCTCCATCCCTGACGGCCGATAACTTGTAATCGCTGGCTCCCAGATCGAATCCCAATCGACATCCCTGAGTGTGGCCGCCAAGCAAGTCAGTGGATTCATTGGCGGAGGGGAGCTCTGCTGCGTTCTTCACAGCCACGACTTCAAAGGGATGACCGTAAGCATCCTCCATCATCCGCGCATCAAACTGTCGGATTCCTCCGGTGGCATACGACTTCTTAAGGAACTCAACGACGGGCTGTGGGCCTGCAACCGTGAGTTTCCATCCGCCCACCTGCCACAGCAAAAACTTCACCAGTCGTTCGACGTAACGAAGCGTATCCGGTGAGGGCTCGGAGGAGATCAGAAGAGTTTGTCCCCGGTAGATCCTTCCCTGGTTCCTTTCCAGGGAGAACTCCATCGACACCTGCGTCGGAGAGGAGGCGGCTGCCTGTTGGTAGGCCTGTACTCCGAGAGCAGCCGGACGGAACAGAGGATCCAGTCCGGGAAGCATTCTGGGGACTTTTAGTAAAACCGATTCACCCGAGTTCATAATCTAGTCGGTGGGACCATAGAGGGTGGATGGCCAGGGTCTCTAGAAGAAAAAGTGGGACCAATCCATGGGTAGAGGAGTGTGAGGCTCCGGGTTGGGACGCTTGAGCTTACAGGCTGAGTAGAGTGAGTTTCGTCAGTTCCCCGGCGGGTAGCACCGTGTTGGGAGGCAGATCAAGGAGGGCATTGGAATCCGCCAGCGAGGCGAGGTTGCTCGATCGCTGGGCTGCTGCCGGCGTGAACGTTCCGTCGGGTTGGAGGCGAACTCTCAGAAAGTGCCGTCGATCACCCCGATTGCTGATCGCTGTGGACGCCCGACCCCATGACACAGGCAAAGAGATTTCCGTGGCGCCTTGCATTCTTAGAAGCGCGGGACGCACCAGCAACAGGAAGGTGACGAATGCGGACACGGGATTGCCGGGCAGCCCGAACCAATGCTTTCCTCCGAATGTTCCATGAACGAAGGGTTTCCCAGGCTTCATCGCCACTTTCCAAAAGTGAACCTTTCCTCCGACCGACTCAAAGGCAGGTTGTAGCAAGTCGTACGTGCCCACCGACACGCCTCCGGATGTCACGATCACGTCGGCATCGCCCATCGCGGTCAGGAAGAATTGTGCAATGGTTTCGGGATCATCCGCTCTGAGATCGCTTCGAACGATCTTTCCGCCGGCTGCCTGGATAAGAGGGGTGAGCATGATGCGGTTGCTCTCGTAGATACATCCCGGCGGAAGATCTGTGCCCGGGGATCGCAGTTCAGTTCCACTTGATAGCAGAGCGACGGTCGGTTGTTTGACGACTTGGACCGACTGGAGACCCGCCGCAGAGAGCAGACCCAGTGTCGCGGCGTTGAGTCTTAATCCTGCGGGCGCGATTTCGGACGCTTTCTGAATCTCTTCGCCAGCGAACCGAAGGTTGTCCCACGGAGGGATTCTCTCATGGATGCGGATTGAGATCTGACCGGCCGCTTCTTCCCGCTGTGTGTCCTCCTGCATGACGACGGTATCCGCGCCAGGTGGCAGGGCGGAGCCGGTGAAAACTCTCACACACTGACCGGGCTGAAGTGGGGAGGGAAAGGTTTGTCCTGCCGGCGTCTCACCGACGACTGTTAGAGTGCACGGGTTCGACGACGTCGCTGATTCAGTGTCGGCGGCACGGAGGGCATAGCCGTCCATGGCGGAGTTGTCGAAGGGCGGGAGAGGGATGGTTGCGACGGCAGGGCGGCTGAGGATGCGTCTGATGGACTCATCCACCGGCAAGGTTTCCTCAGGCAGCGTCTGAACCGAGCTCAAGAGGAGCTCGGTGGCATGTTCCAGCGAAAGCATGGGTGGAAGTAAGCCTGCTGGACTGAATTGGAAGCAAGCGGAGATCTTCATCGCCCTGACCGTTTCCGTCACGGGCGCATCTCACATTTGCTCAGTGCGATCGCCCCTCCTAATCGCAATCGGTTTTCTTTCCCTGGTTCTCACTCTTCTTCGGATCTTCTCTGTCACGACAAGGGTCCTCTCCGGAACTGTCCAACTCCGCGAATCCCCCCGTCAAAGCCGGGTGCTGACTCTGGGGTTACCAACTGCACGACGGAACACTTGGCATCAAGGACGGGGAGTCGATCGTCAGGGGAGGTGGACGGAGGCAAAACGAAAAAAGGTGATATGCGCCCGAGTTCTATTCTTCGAGATGTTCGCACTTGCAAGGGACGGCTTCCTTCCTACTCTCCCGCCCAATGAGCCATCAATGGACCTTCTTTCGCGCGGGCGGCTTCGACCAAGTCAGGTTCACTTCTGGTGCTGACCTTCTAGCTCTCGACCAACTCGACCAGAAGCTTTGGGCCGCCCTGGCCTGTCCGACCCGAGGCATCGAGTTTGATACCAGGACGCTGGACTTGATTGACTCGGACAAGGACGGACGCGTCCGAGCGCCTGAGGTGATTGCTGCGGTGAAATGGGCGGGTTCCATGCTGAAGGATGCTGGCGTGATTTTGAAGGGGGAGGATTCCCTGTCCCTGGCCGCCATCAACGACAGCACACCGGAAGGCAAGCAGATCCTCGCCTCCGCCAAACAGATTCTGGTGAACCTGGGCAGGTCAGATGCCACGAACATTTCCATCGGTGACACGGCCGACACGGCCAAGATTTTTGCCGCCACCAAGTTCAACGGCGATGGCGTTGTCCCAGCTGCTTCCGCTGCGGATGCGGGCACGGCGTCGGTCATCAGCGACATCATTGGTTGTTTGGGAGGGGAGACTGACCGCAGCGGCCAGCCGGGAGTCAACCAGTCGAAAGTCGATCAGTTCTTTGCCGACTGCCAGGCATTCTCTGACTGGCATAAGAAATCCGAATCCGACGATGCGATCCTGCCGATCGGCGCGGGGACTGCGGCTGGAGCTGCGGCTTATTCTGCGATCAAGTCGAAGGTGGACGACTACTTTGGACGTTGTCGTCTGGCGGCGTTCGACCCCCGTTCTGTTGCTGCGTTGAACCGTCAGGAGTCGGAGTATCTGGCTCTTACGGCGAAGGATCTTTCAATCAGCGCCGCTGAGATTTCCGGATTTCCTTTGGCGCGTGTTGAGGGGGGGAAGGCATTGCCATTGAAGGATGGGTTGAACCCTGCCTGGGCGGATGCGGTAGGGAAGCTGAATGCTGAAGCCATCAAACCTTTGCTCGGAGAGAGGGCGGTTCTTACAGAAGCGGAGTGGGCTTCCGTCGGTGCGAAGCTGGCGTCCTACGCGGGTTGGGCCGGGTGGAAGGCGGGGGCTGCGGTAGAGAAACTTGGCCTGGCGCGGGTGCGGGAGATCCTGGGTGGTGGTGCAAAAGCTGCCATCACACAACTGATCGAGAAGGACAAAGCCCTGGAGAGTGAAGCCAATGCCATCGCCAGTGTGGAACGGCTGGTGCGGTATTGCCGGGACCTGCGCACACTTCTGACGAACTTTGTATCCTTCGAAGATTTTTACTCACGCAAGCGCAAGGCGACTTTCCAGGCTGGGACGTTGTATCTGGACGGGCGGAGTTGTGATCTTTGCGTGAACGTCAGCGATGCAGGAAAACACGCGGCGCTGGGAGGGTTGGCCAAGACTTATCTCGCTTATTGCGACTGCACACGGCCCAACGGTGAGAAGATGACCATCGCTGCGGCATTTACCGGTGGCGATGGGGATTTTCTGATGGTAGGTCGCAACGGCGTGTTCTACGACCGCAAGGGGCGCGACTGGGATGCGACTGTCACCAAGATTCTGGAAAATCCGATCAGCGTGCGGCAGGCGTTTTGGGCTCCCTATAAGAAACTGGTTCGGATGATTGAGGAGCAGGTCGCCAAGAGGGCTGCTGCTGCTGACTCCGCGGCGGACGCCAAGCTTGCCGCGGCCGCTGCTGCGGCTGCCAATGCTGACAAGACGAAGCCTGAGCCCAAGAAAGTGGATGTCGGGACTGTCGCTGCGCTGGGGGTTGCCTTCGGCGCGATCGGTTCGGCATTTGCCGCGATTGCTGGATACGCGATTGGTGTTCTCAACCTGCCGTTCTGGCAGGTCTGCCTGGTGTTGGTTGGGTTGCTCCTGGTGATCTCCGGTCCCTCGATGTTGATCGCCTGGCTTAAGCTTCGTCAGCGCAACCTTGGCCCTATTCTGGACGCCAATGGTTGGGCGATTAACGGCCGTGTGAAGATGAATGTTCCGTTCGGTGGATCTCTTACCGCGGTCTCGGCTTTGCCTGCCGGGGCTCGTTCCAGCGCCGAGCATGATCCTTTTGAGGAACGTCCAGCCACCTGGCCCAGGTTTGTGTTGATGGTGGTTGTGGCTTGTTTCCTCTACAGCCTGGTGAATCATTTCGGCCTGGTGCATCGAGTGAGTTCAAAGGTGCTGGGATCCGACAAAGCCTTTGGCACCTATGTTGCGCCGGCGAATCCAACCGCTGTGAACGTCGGTGTTCCTGCGACCACAACCATTACGAACATACCATGAAAAGCATCTCTCGATCCCAACTTTCCAGGCGTCGTTTCCTGGGCACCGCCGCCGCGTTTGCAAGCACAGCGCCCATGGTCATCACCGCTGCCAAGACCGATTCTGCACCCATCGTGGGCTCGGGCGAGCATCGCTATGAGGTCCTTCACAACTGGGCTCGGCTGCCGGATCGGTTCTCCTGGCAAACCACACACAACGTTGCGGTCGACAAAAACCAAAACCTGTATGTGATTCATGAAGGGAAGGAGAACCTGAAGGATCATCCCGCCATCTTTGTATTCGACCGCAAGGGCAAGTTTGTTCGTGCATTTGGTAAGCAGTTTCAGGGCGGTGGGCATGGGTTGGAAGTGATCACTGAAGGCTCACAACAGTTCCTGTACGTCACCGGCTACCAGGGACTGAAGAACTTCGCCAAGCTCAC
>VHDG01000157.1 GCA_016871475.1 Verrucomicrobiota bacterium | reverse complement strand
AGGAGAGGACTGTGCGACCGCCATTGAGGCTGCGGCGGTGAAGAGGGTTGAAAGTGTGATCGGATCGGAGTTGGTGCGGTTGTAGGTGGTATCGCGGGATTTTGCGACGAAGGTATAGGTTGTGGAGGGATTCAAGCCAGTGACAACGACGGTGTGATCGAGCCTCGGGACGGGGTTGAGGAGCGTGTTCCTAGTATCTCCAAGATCTTCCGTATATTGAACCTGTTCATCAGCCATTTCGTTGGTGAGCCATGCCAGAGTCACCGTGGTGTCCGTGACCTCCGTGACAACATAATCGCTGATCACCGGAGGTGTGAAATCCACTGCGACATGGACGCGAATGACGGTATCCGCAGTGGCCGTCAGCTCACCGTCGGTCGAGGTCAGGCGAAGGCGGTAGATCCCTGCACTGCTGAACCGGGCCGTTGTGACAACGAAGTTGGAGTTTCCGAAGGTGACAGTTCCCGGGCCGCTCACCTTGGCCCACGATGAGGATACCCCACCTGGCACGAGCGGAAGGCCATCGTCTGTGACCCGGCCTCGGAGCATGAACGTGGCGTTGGTCAGGATCGTGGCATTGGTTCCGGCGGAGACGACAGGCGCGAGGTTTGGCAGGGAGACAAAGGCTCTGAAACTCGCTGTGTTGGTGCGTTCGCCATTGGTCAGTTCGAGCGTAATCACGGACTGCCCCAATGCGCCGGTTTCAGGCGTGATGACCAGCGTGCGGCTAAAGTTAGCCCCTCCCAGACTCAGGCCGTTGTCGGCAATGACCGCTGTGTTGGCGGATCTCGCTGTGAGGGTCCATCCGTTGCTCATGCCGGGAGAAAGCTCAATGGGAATCTCGGCTGAGGGAACATTCTGAGTCACATAAGCGGAGGCGAGCGCGGGGATCTCCGGCAATCGCTCCAGAACAAAATAGGAAATCTCGGTGGAATAGAGACTTTCGGTGCCAGCAGAGTTCAGGGAGGTTGCGGCGAAGTAGTAGCGCACACCGGGTGACAGGTTTCTGACGACGAAGGAGGTGGCGGACCCCACGTTCGTGGAGATGGAGTAGGCGCGGGTTGCGGTCCCGAAGTGCAGTCGATAACCCACAACCCCCGCTGCGTCGGAGGGAGGATCCCAAGCAATCGTCGCCTCCTCAGCACGAGCCATCCAGCACGCGAGACAGGCTGAAAGAACCGCCATCGCCCGAGCCAACCAACTAGAATGAGTCGTGTTTTTCGTCATTTGTTGTGGCAGCCGCCGCTGCCAGTGAGGCCATCAGCAGCCAGCTTGCCAGCTGCTTGGAGAGCAGCTGCGTCCTGGAGGCTGCAGGCCGCCTCATTGCAGGACACAGTCCAGAACCGACCCGTGCTTTCCGGGGTTACCGATGCCGTCTTGGACCAAGCGCCATACTATATGACATTTCCTGGATGATTCCAGGGCTGTTTCCCGAAAAGCGACTCGGGAGCCTTGGATGATTGTGATAAGGCCACAGGCTTCGGACAGGACAGCCGTTGGTTCTCTCGTCAAAGCAGGGCACAACAGTTTGGGCAGGAGTGCTCAGGAAAAGGACAACTCTTCGGAAGGGCTTCCAAGATCTAGCCTGAGCTCACAGCTGGGAGACGGTTCGGTCGTTCAGGGTGTTCCGGGTGACACGAAGAGTTGCTCGAAGTTTTGCCGGGTGCGTAAAGCCAGGTCCTCCGGAGGCTCCCCAAGAAAACGAGCCAGCTCTTCGCAAATGGCGCCCAGGTTTCCCGGATGATTGAGATGACCGCAAGCGGACTCCTCCGGGCACTTCAAGGGGCGGGCAGAAGCAGGCGGGACCTGATCAGGAGCATCTGTCTCGAGCAATAGCCGGTCTTTTGGGACCGTTCTGAAGACCTCTCGCTGTCGGAGTTTTCGGTCGTGAAGGAAGTAACCCGGGAACCCGAAGTAGGCTCCCATCCGGACGAACTCAGGAATCATTTCCGCCGGGCCACCGTATGAATGCAGAAGAAAACCCCGAGGACTGCGGGGTTCCTTTTTTAAGACGGTTTCCAACCAGCCCCATGCCTTGAGGCAGTGCAGGCTCAGCGGTCTGGCCAGATCACATCCAACTCGCCACTGCCAAACAAACGCTTCCTCCTGGGCATTGATGTCCGGCTTGGGAATCCAACGATCCAGCCCGATTTCACCGACACCCGCGAACGGATCTCTCAGGAACCCCAGCAAGGTTTCCTTCCAGAGAGGCGTCCGTTCCCCCAAGTACCAGGGATGATATCCGTAGCTGGGTATGACCGCCGTGTTTTGTCGGGCCAGGTTAGCTACAGCGAGCCAATCAGACTCGCAGGATCCGTTCACCACCATCCGGCTGACCCCGGCTTGCCCAGCCTCATGCAGCAAGGTTTCCTGGTGCCCCCCGAAGCGTTCATCCTGGAGATGATTATGTGCATCGCAGAGCCCATGCAGCGGAGTCCTCTCAAGAGGTCCTCCAAGTCTGCGGGCCAGTTCGCGAATTCGATCCTGAACCCGTCCAAGGCCGTTCTGTCTGGAGGGGCTCAAGTGCTGGGTGACTCCGACATCCAGCAAAGGATCTGATCGGTCTTGCTGAACCTCCCGCGGCAGCAAGCCCGAGTTTAAACCACAGAGGAGCCCGGCAATGCCCTTCACCACCATGGAGTCCGACTCGCATTCAAACTGGCATCGACCCTCGCTCAGCTTGCCGGTTAGCCAGAGTTTGGAGCTGCAGCCTGTGATCAGATGGGTGTCGCTCCGCTGGTCCTCAGGCATCAGAGGGAGTTGACGCGCAAACTTTACCAGATGGGAGAGTTTCTGTTGTGAATCTGTGCAGCAGGAAAGTGTCTCCAGCAGCCTGTGGGCTTGCCTGTTGGCTTCTGAGCTGTTGCTGTTCGGGCTCATCGCATGTCACGTCGTCAGCTCGCGATGGATTCGCCTCAGTTCGGTGACGAAGCGTGTAACTTCTGCAGGGGTGTTATAGAGGGCGAAGCTAATGCGCAGGGCGGAGTCCGCTCCCAACGCTCGCAGGAAGGGCTCTGCACAGTGTCGGCCAGCGCGGACCGCGAAGCCGGCCGTGTTCAGGAACGCTGCCAAGTCCTCCGGGTGGGTATCCTTTGCCAGGAACGAAACGATCCCCGCGCGTCCAGGAGGAGCCGGCAGCACGGTGACAAACGGGAGTGAGCCCAGGAGGTCGAGTGCCTGTTGAACCAGCGCGGATTCATGGGTTTGAATCCGGGCCCATCCCAGCTCGCCCAGGAATTCGATGGCTGCTCGCAGGCCCGCCACCTCTGCGATTGGAGGCGTGCCGGCTTCAAAACGATGAGGCGGCCGGGCATACGTGCTCTGCTCCCAATCCACTGACTCGACCATCTGTCCGCCTGATTGCCAGGGCGGCATCGCGTGCAGGATTTCCGACCGTCCATACAGAACGCCCACGCCCGTGGGCCCGTACATCTTGTGAGCTGAGCAGGCGAGGAAGTCACAGCCCAGCCGGGCCGCATCCAGCGGGCGGTGAGCTGCGCTCTGGGCGGCATCCACAAGGCTCACCACGCCATGCCTTCTGCAGATGCCAATCCACTCATCGATGGGGTTGCAGGCACCTGTGACGTTGGAGATATGAGTCATGGCGAAGAGCCTGACCTTCGGAGAAATTGCGCCTGCCACTTCCCGGGTTTCAACCCCTCCGGTCCGTGGATCGAGCGGGAGGAATCGCAATCTGGCCTGCGCCCTGGCGGCGAGACGTTGCCACGGCACCAGGTTGCTGTGGTGCTCCATGGGCGTGAGCAGGATTTCATCACCCGGCCGGATGTGCGTGGAACCCCAGGCCTCAGCCACCAGGTTGATTGACTCGGTGGTGCCGCGGGTGAAAACGATTTCAGAGGAGTTCGCTGCTCCCAAGAACGAGGCAACTCTCCGTCGCGTTCCTTCGAATTCTTTCGTGGCGTTCTCCGCCAAGGCGTAACCGGCCCGATGTACGTTGGCATTGTGGCTTAAATAATGGGCCTGCAGCGCTTCGATGACCTTAACCGGCTTGTGGGTCGTGGCTGCGTTGTCGAATGAAACACTCCCTTCCTTCGCATGCGGGGGCCACAGCGCAGGAAAGGCTCGACGCGCTTGTTCGAGCAGGGGATCCGATATGCCAGATGCGTCCATGGTCCTACAGCGCCGCCAACACCTCCGGCGCGTGTTCCTCAGGTTTCGCCTGGGGCCAGATCTTTCGGATGCGACCGTCGGGCCCGATGAGGAACGTCACACGGTGAGCTCCCCTGTAATTGCCGCCCATGAAGACCTTGTCGCCTTCCTTCAAACTAAGCTGGATCGGTTTCGCCATCATTGGAGCTGGTTGTGTGCGCTGTGTTCTTGTGAGCGCCACCCGAAAATGTCCGAGAAAGCAGGGCGCGGCAACTGTGGAAGTAGGCAACGCCGAGCGGGCACCTGAAGCTGTTCCCGTGCGGCCGCCCCCGCGTGATCGCCATCGTCATCGTCGACTCTTGCCCGATGCCGATGGGATGGGAAGGGAGGGAAGGGGGGGCGGATGCGAGCTGAGTCAAGTGAGATGCATTGGAAACGGGTTTGGAGCGCAATGACTGGTGACAGGGCGGGCGTTTCCGGTAGGTTCGCGCGCGTGTTCGACCGACTGATGTCTTTGTTGCGATTGCAAATCCATGGCAAGCCGACCCATGGATGGATGCGAGGTTTTCTCGTGGGATGGCTGGTGCTATCGGGGGCGGGCTGTGATTTCGAGAAAGCGCGGAAGCAGCAGGAGGAAATCACAAGGCGCCTCCCTGCGGTTCCAGCTCATGCCCCGCTCTCTGTTCCGACGAACGCGGTGGCCCGCGTGGTCGAGTCCTCTCTTTGCCCTGCGATTCTCTTTCAATCTTCCGCCAGCCACATCTCCTTGTTCACGCCGGGCCGGAGCAACGCCATGGCTTCGCCTGCGTTCGTTGCCTATGGCGCGGGCGGGCCGAAGATCCTCACGAACGGGCCTGCGATGACAACCAACAAGCTGGGCGAGAGGTGGATTCTGGCCTGGTTCAACGGCGCGCCGGGGTGGGGAAAGGAGGATGCACCCGTTGCATTGTTCCTCGAGCATCCCCCCACCTCACTGGCGCTGGATTCCCAGGGCCTTCACATCACTTTTCCAGGAAGCCTCGGGCAGATCGCGGTGATGTCGCTTTATGGCGATCGATCGCTTCCCTCGTCGGCCGAGGGGCTGGCAGGTCTGACGTCCGAGGAGGCGAAGCGGACTCCGAAGACCTGGGAGTGGGCGCGGGTTGTTCCCAGGGAGCCCCTGACGCGAATTCGGTTCTGGTCCAGCGCATTCGCGAGAATCCCGCTGTCTGCCTGGACCTGGGAGGAGGCATCGACGAAACCTCCGCCGTCACGGCTGGGTCACATGCGCTTTGGCTGGATGGAGCATCCCTCCGCGTGGCAGGCACCCCGGCTTTATTGGGCGCCGGTGGAGGTTTCGATGGGGCGTCGATGGGTGGATGACCCGAGATCGATGTACTTTGAGCCTCGCTGCTTCAACATGGACTGGCCAGCAGCATCGGGGCCATTGGCGTTGATATCCGACGCCGAGGGGTACTCTGTCGAGGCGCCGGAGCTCCCTGGAGATTCGAAGGGGGCTTCTCAACAGTGGACGGAGTGGGCGGGGAACCTGGTGAACCCCATTCGTTTCGAGCCGGAGCATTCCGAGCTTGGATGGAGCACAAGATCGTTGGGGCGCATCCGGTGGGGAGGAGTTGATGGGCCATTCAGAGTTGTTAGCACGAGGCTGACCGCGAGCGCACAGGAGACTTTGTTGACACGTTAAGGAGTCCCAGCCGTTTCGCACGGGACGCGTGCGCTCCTGACATTCATCCGTTGTCCTGTTGCGGTGTTGGCCTAGCGCGCCAGAGGAACCAGCCGTGGATGCCGAGCAGCGCACTTGCCACCCAGCATTCGATCGGAAAAGCGGTCAAGGCGACGATCCAGTCCGGGTCGGGAGTTCGCTTCGACATAGCCCAGTCCACCAGAATCCAGACAGCACCCAGAGAGGGAAACACCCACAGGATTGCGAGGATTCGGAATTTGGTTTTAGGAGTTTCCGGGGAAGATTCTGTGGGATCCAAAAATTCTTTTTCAGTTTTATGAGTATTCACTTGAGTTCGCGGGCTTGGTGCCTAACTTAAGCGCCGCACAATCGGAAGCAACTCAAGTCATGAGTCATCGCGCGTTGAATTCAGCCAGGATGGCCCTGAGCGCGGTCATCCTGCTCATCCTGTTCGGAACCCACCTCCGGGCTCAGGCCCCCAGCGAGGCAGAAGCAGCGTCTCCCCAGGAGACAAAGCCTTTCGTGTCCCCACCTCCGGCTCCGCCTGCTCTGCGGGATTTATCGGCTGAAGCTCGCTGGCTTGAGAAGCTGGCCAGCCAGTGGGATGTCACCAAGGATAGTCTGGAGGCGGTGCGCCGGGCCGCCGAGATGGCGGATCTTCGTCAGGCGGAGCGATTGGACGTGCACATCGCGAGAATGGAGGAGCGGATGGCTTCCCAAAAGCGTGAGAACGATGCTGTCCTGCGGACCTTGCAAGCCAGCACCCGGGACGGCCTCAAATATGCCGGGCTGTTTGTTGGATTTGGTTTCCTTGCGGTCTTCATGCTTTCTCTTTTGCAGTGGCGGGCGACGGTGCGCCTGACCCAGATGGTCCTGCGCCCTGTGATGCAAGCTGTCCCACAGATCCCGGCGGCCTCTGCAGTTGTCGTTGAATCAGCCGCGGCTCCGATCGCCACGCAGCGGGAAACTCTGCGCATGATTGAATCCCTGGAGCGATTGGAGAAGCGAATACAGGAGCTGGAGAGTGCCGCCTCAGGCACGAAACAAGGGGTTCTCCCGGCTGTGACTTTCGAGCCTGTCGGCCGATCGGGATCCACCGAGACCAAGACAGCCCAAACGGCGCCCACTTCGAAACCGGGTGTTCAGGCGCTGAGTTCCTCCGATGCTGAGACTGCAACCAGCGATGCAGGGACCCTCTCCGAGCTTCCGCTGAAAACGGCGAAGTCGGTCTTGGGTGGAATTCTCGGCAAGGGGGAGGCTCTCCTTCAGCTGGGACAGCCCGCGGAAGCCTTGACCGCGTTTGAGGAAGCTCTTCGGTTGGATCCAGCGATGGTGGAGGGTTGGGTGAAGAAGGGAAGTGCGCTGGAGCGCCTGGACCGGATGGAAGACGCTCTCCAGTGCTACGATCACGCCATCGCTCTCGATGGATCCTTCACTCTCGCCTACCTCTATAAAGGGGGCGTCTGCAACCGCCTGGAGCGCTTCGACGAGGCCCTCGCTTGCTACGAGCAGGCGCTGAGGAGCCACGAAACAGCTGTGGCCAGCTAGCCTTGGCTGGCTCGGTCCTCCGAGCGCTGCCCCTCCCTACGAAGCGGCCTTCACCCGCCGAAACCATTCCACAAATCGCGGAATTCCTTCAGCGATCTTGATGCCTGGGTTGTATCCCAGCATCCGACGAGCCCTGCTGATGTCCGCGTAGGTGATCGGTACATCCCCGGGTTGAAGAGGCTGGCGGTCAATGATGGCTTTCCTGCCCAGCGCGCTCTCCAGCTGCCCGATCAGTTCTGTCAGCGTGACTGTTTGGGATTCCCCCAGGTTGAAAACTTCGAAGCCGAACGACTGACGCGTTGCCGCCATGATTCCATCCACAGTGTCATCCACGTAAGTGTAGTCCCGCGCAGTGGAACCATCACCGAAGACCGGGATCGGTTTTCCGGCGTCGATCAGCTGGGCAAACTTGTGAATCGCCAGATCCGGGCGCTGACGGGGGCCGTAAACGGTGAAAAACCGGAGCATGACGATGTCCATGTCGTACACGTGGTGGTAAACATGGCCGAGGGCTTCGCAGGCAAGCTTGCTGGCGGCATAGGGGGA
>VHDG01000156.1 GCA_016871475.1 Verrucomicrobiota bacterium | reverse complement strand
TGGCGATCCCTGACCGCCAATCCCGGGCCTCGTTTCATGACCCAGGGCCGCTTCCGCACGCCCGAAAATCCCGAGATCTGAGCAGACAGAGGCTCCGGGTAACCAGCCTGGGGGCTGATTCGCCGTAACCGCAGACTGTTGCCTGATGTTCAAGGTTGGAACGCACGAGCCTGCGGAGATTACTCCCCCGGTGAAAAGAGGGCGGGATCCCGGCTATCCGGTTTCCCGCCCTGCCCTAACCTAGTGCGGCTCCCCACTCAGGGCTCCGCTAACAATCAACCACAACGCTCTCACCTATTACTACGACAACCCCGGGGTGATTCTTTCACTCCATTTCCAACAACCAGGATGACTCAAACATCCCTGCACCGGCTCGACCTTCGAACCCATCGATCAGCAACGTGTTAGCCCGGTTCATCCCCCTCCCCATCCGGGTTAGGCCCGCACGACTTTTCGAACGGCAGCGAGCAGCCTGGCTTCAGCCCCCGGAGCCACCCAACACCAGTCCTTCAAGTTGGGATCACCCTGAAGAACATGCTGATCCGTCGGAATGTAACCCGTCGCCCCGTCGCCATAACCCGCCACACACATAAACACATCCGGACGCATCTGCTGGGCCGCGATCTGGAACTCAACATAGGATTCCCCGGGAAGCAGCAGGATCTGAGCGCTCCCGAAATCCAGGGTCGGCACCGAGATCGCCCGCCCTGCCTCACTCCGACGAAGCCAGCTGAGCCCCATGGCAGCCAGGCATTGCTGGAAGGGCCGAAGCTCCGTTGAAAGCGTCTTCTCGAGGTCTTCTGCTGTGAAGCCGGCGTCACTCCTTGGTGAGAATCGCACGGGCTCGGATCGAAACTCCGCCGCCCTCAACGGAACTCGTCGCGTCTCTTTCCATGCCCCGGCCATCGCCTCATGAAGACGGTCCGCAAGCACCGCACGGGTTCCCGGAGCCCCGTCGTTATACTTGCCGGCCGTGATATTCCCGCTGCACCCGGAACAGTAAATCTGCTTCACTCCGGGGAGCTCTTCCTGCCGACGACGACGAGCGATCCCTGGAAAATCAGCACTCACATCACCGCGGCCGTAGTAACTCATGGGGTGCACCGCATAGAACGACAGAGCCGCGAGGGCGGTATCTCCATCCCAAAAACTAAGCGTGCGCAAATCGGGATCCACCAATCCCTCGTCGGCAGCAATCGCGAAGGCATTCCGGGTGCTGCTGGTCCGATCAAAGCGCACCTGGCCATCCGGCATGACATAACGACGATTCGAAGCGAGCTGACGGACCGTCGCTTTCCCTGTTCCCAGGTGTGTCGCGACCCGGGAATTCTTGAGGGATGCCCTGGCTGCGGCCCCGACACGATCGAGTGCCTGTTCATGAAACTTTGGATCACACACAGAACCCGCCAAGCCCCGCTGACGGAGCAAGCGTTCCGCCAACAGGTCTGCGACGGGTGCGTCGTGCTGATGCACCGTGGAGATCATCACCTGTTCCGGCTTTGTGCCCAAGGCATCTGCCAAAACGTTCTGCCAGGCCTCATACGCCTCGTTTCGAATCTCACACCAGTCCACAGAGACAATGGCCGACCGGCCGCCACTCGCTTCGATCACCACCCCGTGAGCTTCCAGGGGATCTGCAATACGTTTGGCCACCCAGGAACCCCCCATCATCCCGTGGCCGATTGGAACCGTGACATCAGCGCTGAAAGTGGAGACGCGCACTCCCTTTCGCCAGGCAGCCGCACGCACACAGCCAGGCGCAAGTGAAGCAGCTGCAAGAGCAGTCGTGCCATAGAAGAACCTCCGACGAGAAACTGCTACATCGCTGGAGGCAGGATGTTTGCTGGATGATGACGTGGACATGGATCGGAAAGTAGTGAGGGGATCCAACCAAGGCAAAGGTTTGTAAGCTGTCATATTTGGCGCTCGCGCTCACTCCCCGAGACGACACTTCACTTCTGGACGCCATTGACCCAACCGTGGAAGGACTCACCAAACAGCGTGAAAAACTTCCGATAATTTCCATCTGGCTCCTGCCGTAGCCGGGCTGCGTCTCCGACATCGCTCATCCGATTCCGACGTTGCACCGGACTTTCTCAAGCGGTAAATGTGGGAACGGAAATCCCCGCTTTCGGGGCAAATCAACAGCCGTGCTAGAAACACTTAATAGTGCGAGTGGATCGGTCTCCGATTCGTCCTCCTGGAGATTGAAGATCTTCTGTGTCGTGCTCCTGATCATGGCGATCTGGGAGCTGATGCTTCCGCGCCGGCGCCAGCCGGCTCATCGCGGCTCACGCTGGACGGCTCACGCTGGGCTTGTCCTTCTGGGATCGCTGGCTTCCAGACTGATCAGCCCGGCCGGCGCACTTGGATTCGCCTGGTTCGCGGAACGTCAACAATGGGGACTGCTGAACATCTTCCACATCCCGTCCTGGGCTGGAATCCCGGCCACGATCCTGCTCCTCGATCTCGGGATCTATTTCCAACACCGTTGGATGCATTCCATGCCCGGGCTCTGGAGGTTTCATCGTATGCACCACTCGGACACTCACCTCGACGTCACTTCGGGCGTCCGATTCCATCCCGTGGAAATGGCTGTTTCGATGGGATTGAAGGGGGTGATGATTCTGGTTTTGGGGGCATCTGCCACCGGGGTCTTCCTTTTCGAAATTCTTCTGAATGCAACGTCGCTGTTCAACCACAGCAACGCTCGCCTCCCAGGGGGCATCGACCGGATTCTGCGATGGATCATCGTGACTCCCGACTTTCACCGGGTCCATCACTCCGCGAATCCAAAGGAAACCGACAGCAACTTCGGGTTCAACCTGGCGATCTGGGACAGGATTTTCGGGACCTATTGCGCCCAACCGGCCCTGGGTCACGACGAACTCCAGGTGGGACTGGAGGAGTTCCGCAAACCGGAGGATCAACGTCTGAGCTCCCTATTGTTGCAGCCGTGGAAAAGCGAACCATCCGGCTCACTCGATCGGAAGTAGGATCATCCGAAGGAAACCGGGCGACGTCATCTCACGGGCAAAGGACATCGGCTGCGAAGCTTCACCGGGAGCAACTCGCAGGGTTGTCACCGGAGTCCAGTTCATCAGATCGTGGCTAAGCTCGATCCCGTATGCGATTCCCGCCACCCCTCTCCACTTCACCACAAGCCGTCCATCCTCCAGAAAGGGTTGAAGACGTCGATCTGCACGCAGAGCGAAAAAGCCAAGCTCATCCCAGGCGATGTCCGCCATTCGTGAATAACACGCGGCGCTTGGATGCACATCGTCGTCCAGGAACGAGTTGCTCAGCATTCTCTCGTAGGATTCAAAAGGAGTCATGCCGTCGAAGTACGCCCCACCACTCCGGATCGCGAAATCCCGCACCACCTTGTTCTGAGTTCGGGTGCGGGGCGTCCAGAGATCCGCTGCCTCATAGGGAGTTCCAACCCACAGCACGCCTGCCTTTGGAGCCAGACGTCTCCATAGATCATCGATGTATTGAAGCCAGCCCGACAAAGCCGAAGCACTCATGGCGTCAATTTCCTTCATGTGCCAGTGAATCAGCGAGGGCTGGAGCGTGCGGATCAAGTGAAACAGGACGGGTTCACCCACGGTGGCCAGGAAAGGAAGAGTTGCACCATCGCGAAAGAGATGGAGGGTGACGATGCCACGACTCTCCCGGTCGATCATTTGTGGCCCCAGGATGCGAACCACACCAGACTCCCCTTCCACGCGCAGTCTGTAGGCACCTTTGGGCAGGAGGATTGGAGCAAACCTTGGAGCTGTGAAATCATTGCTCGCCATTCGGCGGGCCATCAGGTTCCAGGGACCTCCATTGGAGGATACAAACATTCGGAAAACTCCGGAGCCCGGCGAAATCATGTGGTGCACTCCGAGTTCCGTGCAGACCATGGACCCGGTTGGGTGAAGGTCGTTGCGCCACTCAATCGAGCCGCCGGCAGGAAGCATGTAGGAGCCCCCCCACCAGATGTGATCAGGCTCCACCTGGTAGGCGCCGTTCGTGACGGTGGGAACACAGATGGGAGCATGCTGGGACGTGAGTGCATATCCTGCGTGTCCATGGGCAGCAATGAAACGTTGGGCAAGCTGCCCGCCCAGCGATCTCCACGGAGCCTGTAGGGAGTCACCAAATGCGAGGATCGTGACAGGGCCGGAATTTGTTTCGAACAACTGCCTGAAGGGGTTCAGTCTGTCGAGATTGACGCTTGCGAATTCCGGTTCAGCTTCGGCGGCCCGGGTTGAACCCAACCCGAGACACACGATCAGCAGGAGAAGCATCAGCAGCAGTCTTTTACCCTGAAAACCCGAATACATCGGACGCAAAGTCGCACACTCAGGGACCTCCGGCAAAGCCGGAGGTTTGGCGAAGGAGGAAAGCACGAGACTGCCGAGCCACCGGGGTGAGATTCTGACCCGGCTTCCAACGCAGCACTGTTGGCTTCTCCTGCCTCTTCAGGACTCTGAAACAACGGATGGAGGGACCGCGGGGTTTACACGGAAACAGGGGGAGGAAGTGACCTCCTCGGCTTTCGTCACTGGCAGGCTGGGCAGCGACCGAAGAACTCCAGCTGGTGCGTTATCTCTTTGAAACCTGTCGCGGAAGCGATGCGTCCCGCTACCTGGTCGAGCAGGCAATCGTCCAGAAGCACGACCTTCTCACATTCGGTGCAGATCAGGTGATGATGGTGGCCTTCCTGTCGCTCCGGGATCAGCTCGAAACGGCGGCCACCTTTCCCGAACTCCACACGCCTCACCATCCCGGACTTGCACAGCAAATGCATCGATCGATAGACGGTGGCAAGATCGCACTCCGTGCCCTTCAGCAGTTCATGAATCTCTTTGATCGCCAGAGGCCGGTCTGCTGCGCGCATGGCATCCAGAACCGCCTCGCGCGGACCGGTCATCCGATGCGCCCCCCCCTTCCGTAACCGGTGGGTGAGTTCCGGGAGAGAGTCCTGGTGGCTACGAAAGCAGCCTTTCGTGTGCTTGTGAACTTTCATGGACTCAAGTTTTTCTTCTCATCGCGACTGCAGTCGGGGTTGGTCGAAATCGCGAAATGGCCAGCGTTATGAGGAAGACACTGATCGCGGAGAGGACGATGGACGGCCCGGCAGGGAGGTCGAGATGATAGGCGGCCCAAACGCCGCCAAGACCGCTTGCCAGTCCGCACAGAATGCTGCCGACGATCTGCTGTCGAAGACTGCAGCTGAGGTTCCGGGCTGCGGCGGGGGGTATGACGATGAGCGCCGTGACGAGCAGCACCCCGAGCAACCGGATGCTCGCGGACACCGTCAGGGTGAGAATGCCCACGAACAGGTAATTGAGCAGCTTGACGGGAGCCCCTGAGACGTGGGCGAGGTCTTCATGGGCGGAAAGCAGCGTAAGGGAGTTCAGGTGTCCGAACACGACGGCTCCCACTCCCAGCGACAATACCGCTGCGAGAACGAGCTCCGATTCGCTCACGGCCTGGATGTCACCGAAGAGGTAGGCGTGAAGCTGGCCGCGAAAACCTTTCATGGCGGACATGATGATCACGCCCAGCGCCACGGATCCTGAAAGCAGGATGGCCATGATGCTGTCCGTCAGGAGCGCAGTGTTGTCTTTCAGCCAGAACATCGCCACGGCCACGAGAAGACTGAACATCACCATCGGAAACGTGGGTTCGTTGAAGCCCACGAGGAAACCAATCGCGACCCCTGCAAGAGCGGCGTGAGCGATCGTATCGCTGAAAAAGGCCATCCGACGGGCGGTCACAAAGACCCCCAGTAGCGAGCATAAAGGCGCCAGGAGCAACGCGGCAGACATCGCACGGATCAGGTAGATGTTATCCTCAAAAAAGTTCATGGGCCCGGGGCTTTAGTGAGAATGGTGGTGATGGTGATAGGGCGACACATGAATCCCATAGGCTTGCTTCAGCGACTCCGCATTCATCACGTGTTCGGGTGTTCCTTCACAACAGACTGAGCCGTTGAGCGCGTAAACCCAGGAGGCATGCTTAAAGACCATGGAGAGGTCGTGGGACACGAGCACCACCGTCATACGACGCACCTGATGCACAGCTGAGATCAGCTCATAGAACCCCTGCTCGCCGGGGGTATCGACTCCCGCGGTGGGTTCATCCAGGAGGAGGAGCTCAGGGTCGCTCAGCAGACTGTAGGCGATGAGCACGCGTTGGAGTTGACCGCCCGAAAGCGCAGCCAGAGGGCGATTGAGCCAGTGTTCAACACCGAGCCCGGGCAGACGCTTCAGCAACTCCGCGTCCAATCGGGAGGTGGACTGCCAGAACCAAGTCCGGGTGGACTTCAGCCGGAGGGCGAGGAACTCCCTCACACTCAGCATGAAGCTTTTCTCGAGGTTCAACCGCTGGGGCACATAGCCGATGCGTGGAAGGGCATTCGCGAGTTGGGGCTGCGCGAGAAGCTGAATACTTCCGCGGTCGGCTTGCTGAAGTCCAAGCAAGCATCGGAGCAGGGTCGTCTTCCCTGACCCATTCGGACCAATCAACGCCACCAGCTGACCGGAGGGGATCTCCAGGTTCACACCTTGCAGCACCTGAACGTCGCCGAAGGAAACCCAAAGATCCCGAACCGACACAGCGATGGGCAACCCTTCAAGCTGATGCTTGCACAGGGGGCAATCGTCCGAGCTCATTGAAGATGCGCCTGCAGCGCCTTGAGGTTGGCCCGCATTCCCGCCTCATAGGATCCAGGCTCCATCACCCCGTTCGCCGGTGTTTCAAGCGTGTCCAGCATCCCCAAAGGCACCCCTGTATCCTTTGAGATCTGTTGAGCAATGGCTTTTGGAAACTGAGATTCCGCGAAGATGACCCTCACCTTTCGCTCCTGAATCGCGCGCTTCAATGATCCCAGGTAGCGCAGACTCGGTGGGGTCTCGGGTGTCGTCTCAATCACCCCGATGATCGACAGCTCATATCTCCGCGCCAGATACACGAATGCATCGTGGTAAGTGACGATGGGCACTCCGGAGGCTCCTTTGAGCCCGGCCTTCAACTCCTGATCCAACGCCTGAAGCCGACTGACATATGCTGCCGCATTCTTTCCATAACCCTCCGCGTTCTTCGGGTCCGCATTCTGCAACGCTTTCAGGATGTTCGTCACCGCATGGGCCGCGAGAGTTGGATCCAGCCAGATGTGAGGATTCCCACCATCTCCATGATCGTGCGAATGTCCTCCTTCATCCTCCAGGTGAAGGAGGGGCGTTCCCCGGATGAGTTGAGTCTTGAGTCCCTGGGCAGCCTCGACACGTGTGAGGCCTTTGCGAGGCCTTCGTGACTTGAACAGCTTCTCCATCCAGTCCTCCAGTCCGAGCCCGTTGGAAACAAACACGTCGGCTCGTCGAATCTTTTCGTAATCACTTTGGACGGGGTGATAGTCATGCGGCCCCACCCCGGCAGGAAGCAGGCACTCCACTTCTACAAGGTCCCCGGCCACATTGGCCGCAAAACAATACACCGGCATAAAACTGGTCAGCACCCGGATCTTGCCTGTCTCTTGCGCAAGCACCGCGGGCCCACAGGCAACAACGAACAAGCCTACTGCCGCGAGAACCCAGACCGGGATCACAACCCGGTTCGATGAGGAGTGATGTTTCATAGTAGTTAAGCTCGACGGAGGAAATATGCCGGGCGGCGGGCAAAATGCAAACGTCTCGCAGCAAGAGGGTGGGTGAGGAGGAAATCGGGAATGCCCAGGTTACGAAGAGCGATGAGTGTCTGTCACGGGCCGATGCGGGCAGTTCCCGCTCCGTCGAGCGTTAGACGTGAGGGTGCAGCGAGACGCACACCTCCGGCGTAATTGCCCGGCTTCACCCGGATGTCCGCCTCTGGTAAACCGCACGCCGGATCGTTGATCCGGA
>VHDG01000155.1 GCA_016871475.1 Verrucomicrobiota bacterium | reverse complement strand
GCGGAAGCTCGATGTGCTCATGGACCTCAACAGAAGGCTGGAAGCCGCGCGTGAGGAGGCGGACTCCATGGCCCGAGCCAAGGCGGACTTCCTTGCGAACATGAGCCATGAGATTCGCACACCGATGAACGGTGTGATCGCGATGGCCGAGATCCTGCAGCAGACTCCGTTGACATCAGAGCAGCGCGACTGCCTGGATACCATACGCAGCAGCGGAGAGGCGCTTCTTTGCATCCTGAACGACATTCTGAATCTTTCGAAGATTGAGTCCGGAAAACTCGAGCTTGAAGGTGAACCTTTCTCCATACAGCGATGCGTGGAGGACGCGGTCGATCTACTGGCCGCACAGGCGGTCAAGAAGCGCATCGATCTCAATTGCATTGTGGAGGAGCAATCCCTTCCATGCTTTAAAGGCGACACGATGCGTCTGCGCCAGGTGATCACAAATCTGGTGGGTAACGCGATCAAGTTTACCGACAAGGGCGAGGTGACGGTTGAGGTAAAAACTGCGAGGCAGGGGGCTGCTGGATCGCATTGGGAACTGCACTTTCTTGTGAAGGATACAGGCCCTGGGATTTCGGCCGAGCGTCTTCCATCGCTCTTCCAGAACTTTACTCAGGGCGATACCACGATCAGCCGCCGCTACGGAGGCACGGGCTTGGGCCTCGCCATCTCCAAGGGGCTCATCGAGTTGATGGGCGGACAGATCTGGGCTGAGAGCACGGAGGGACAAGGTTCCACGTTCCAGTTTAAAATCATTCTCCCCGAGTCTGAGGCCAACCCAGTTGTTTCACGTCCAGCTCCCGATCTGCTCCTTGGCAAACGCTTGCTGGTGGTTGACGACAACGAAACGAACCGGCGGATCCTCACGCTCCTCTCCACCCGATGGGGCATGCAGCCCACGATGGCATCCCGCCCCCGCGAGGCAATAGCACTCTTGCAGGGGAGTCAGCATTTTGATGCCGCTGTGCTCGACATGCTGATGCTTGATATGGACGGCATCCGGCTTGCAGGCGAGATCAGAAAGATGCCCGGCCGACAGTCCTTGCCGCTGTTACTGCTCACATCGATTGGTCCCAGGGATGAGAGTATCCAGGGGGCCCGGCAGGTGTTTCAGGGCATGCTCACGAAGCCTGTGAAACCCCAGCAACTGGAGGATACATTGCTACGGCTTCTTTCCCCCGACGCAGAGCAGCTGCAAAAGGGTTTCGAGGCACCCACAGTGCAAGCAGTCCCGGCCCCGCTGGCTGCGAGGTTTCCCTTTAAGGTCCTGGTCACGGATGACAATCCCATCAATGTAAAGGTTGCCTGCCGTCTTCTCGCTCAGATGGGATATGAGGCTGGGGTGGCCGTTAACGGGGAGGATGCGGTGGATGCGCTGGCGCGGGAAAATTACGACCTGGTTTTCATGGATCTTCAGATGCCCAAGATGGATGGGCTCGAAGCCACACGGCGGATCCGAAGCTTGCAGGCTGATCCCTCCAAGCACCCGGCGTTCAATCGACAGATCACCATCGTCGCGATGACAGCCAACGTCATGCCCGGGGACCGGGAAAAGTGCATCCAGGCAGGAATGGACGACTACATTCCGAAGCCTGTGCAGCCGGTAAAACTTCAAACCTTGATCGAGACTTTTGGCAGAGCCCGATTCGCGCAGGAGTCCACGCCTCCCAGTCCGGCAACGGGTCCCGATTCAAAGGTCAGCTCAAGTCCAGGACCAGCCGCAGCACCCTCTGCTGCCGCCGCGGTCGTGCCTCCGGTGAACCTGGATCGTTTGATCGACTTTGCCGCCGGAGATCCTCAGCAGCTGGATGAGTTGGTGACGATCTACATCACGCAAACGACGGGCAATCTTGAGAAACTCAAGACCTTGCTCGACTCGGGTCCCCCTGAGGAAGCGTTGCGTCTGGCGCATTCAGCTGCGGGCGCCAGCGCCACTTGTGGCATGGACGCCATGACTGGCCCCTTCCGGGAGGTTGAGAAACTTTGTCACGAAGGCCGGATTAAAGAGGCACGTGTACTGATTGCCGCTCTGGAACGTGAGTTTTCGCTCACGCAGCAATACCTCAAGGAGCAAAGACCCAAGCTCGTCGCCTGACCTCTCATGACAACCTCCAGCAATGACTCGCAAAGCGTCCTGATCATCGAGGACGATGCCATCGTCGGTGCCGTGTATAAGGGCCTGTTGATGAACCGCGGTTACGACGTCAGGTTGGAGGCTTGCGCCAAGTCCGGCCTGGAGTTGATGAAGACCTTCCGGCCGGATGCGGTGATCCTGGATCTGATGCTGCCAAACACGAACGGTGTCGAGGTGCTGAAACAGATTCGCAAGGAGCCGGGGTTGCAGGACCTGCCGGTGATCGTGTTCACCAATGCCTATGTCCCTTCGATGCTGGATGCCGCTCGAAATGCGGGAGCCAACCACGTGTTCATCAAATCCACACTCACGTCCCGCCAGCTTCTCGAAGCGCTTGCTCTTTGCATCACACCCGGCATGGAAGCCGCCGCCAGAACTTTGCCTCCGCTGAGCGGGCAGCCGGCTTCCCAAACGACTGATCCACTCAGACCTCCACTCCCCTTCCCCCAGCCTATGGCAGGAGGATCTGCTGCGACCGAGTTCTTCACGAAAGCTCAGCCTGCAGAGCCCTTGGGTAACTCTCCATCGCCCGCCGGCGCACCCACCCCTGCTGCAAAATCTCAGGGAAGCATCCCGGAAGTTCCAGCGGAGTTCCTCAAGACCATCAGGGTGAGCATCACCCAGCTTCGGTCCGTGCTGTCCGAACTCAGCAAACCTTCGGATGAGACCACGAAGGTAACCATCCTCGACCAGCTTCATCGACACATCCGAACCTTCGGAGCTAACGCGGGTTTCTCAGGCTTCCGTCCTGCGGCTGACCTCTGTTCTGCCTTTGAACTATTTGCCGCCGAAATCAGGGACAAGCCCAAGCTCTTCAACGACTCCATCCTGCGCACGTTCCTCAATACCCTGGACGTGGTGAATGATCTGGTGGTCAAGCGCATAGAGGTCGATTTGCTCTATCAGCCTGTGCCTTCGATTCTCGTGGTGGACGATGAAGTCCTGTCCCGACGAGCAGTCACTTTCGCGCTGGAGAAGGGCCGTTTGAAGGGAACGGAGTGTGAAAACCCGGTGGAGGCCCTTGAACTCTCTGCGACCCGCTCTTTTGATCTGATTCTTTTGGACGTTCAGATGCCCGGGATGGATGGGTTTGAGTTGTGTGCGAAGATTCGCGCGCAAGCATTGAACCAGAAAACGCCGGTGATTTTTGTGACAAGCATGAGTGACTTTAAGAGTCGCGTACGCTCGACGATGAGCGGAGCCACAGACCTGATTGCCAAGCCATTCCCCTTCTTTGAGCTCACTGTAAAGGCCGCAAGCACGCTACTTCAGACACGCGTCAAGAACTACGAGCGGCCTGGCCTGGCAGCCGCCGCATGACGCTGGCAGCCCTGGAGCCTTGCCGCATCCCTTCGCTATCGCGGCTCTCGCCCCCTCGTTCGTGATCCGTCCTGCCTTTCTCAAGGCTCCTGCCTCAGACCGCGGCGGTCTGGTATAGGCTGAGGAACTTCCCAGCCATGGTGCGGGGGGAGAGATGGGCCCTCAGCGGAGACAGCACGTGCGGTGGGACAATTCCCATGCCCAATGTTTCCTGCCCACACGCCTGCTGGATTGATCGCACGCATCCCTCGACATCTCCCGGCGGGAACAGGAATCCGTTTTCGCCAGGCAGCACATAGTCCACGATGCCTCCGACGGCACTGGCCACGACGGGGAGCCCCGCGGCGACAGCCTCCTTGACGGCATTCGGACTGTTGTCAGCGCGACTTGGGTAAATCATGAGCGCTGAGCGCGACAGCTCCAGGGCCAGCTGTTCCGGTGTCAGATGGTTTCTGAACACGATACGCTCCCACAACTTTGCAGAACAGCTCCTGCGATAGGCATCCATCGCTTCCTGTGATGCTCCTCCCACAATGACGAGTTCAAACTCCATCGTGCCGCAAAGCCGATCCAGGGCGGCCAGGAGGACATCCGTGCCCTTGGCATGGCTCAAGGTGCCCACGTTGATGAATCGCCGTGGACTGAGTTGCGGGTGTCGCGGGGTGGAATGAAACAGCCAATTGGGCGCGTGCTCGATCTGCTGTAGCCGAAGATTAGGGTATCGAGCGCCCAGGTATTGGATTGCGAAGCTCGATTCGGCGGAGACGTGACGGAGTCTTCTCAGTGCAGAATGCTCCAACACTGCCGCAAATTTTTGATAAGCGCCCGCAACACCCAGCTCTTTCATCCAGCCCATGATCCCTTGCATGGTCACAACCGAAGGGTAACCGAGCCGGGTTGCAATCGATGCCGCGCCGTTCTCGCTGCCCCAGGCATGCACCAGATCGGGCTGAATCTTCCGAAGGATCCTGGAAACTTCGATCGTATCCCACCAGAACAACGAAGGTGCACGAAACCCGCCGGGGACTCGCACGCAATGGAACATCGCGTTATCGAGTTCGAACGACAGACTCCGACGAAATTGTTTTCTCAATGCGATGATGTGCAGCCTGAGGGATGTCTCTTTTCGGAACTCCTGAAACAACACCCTTTGCCAGGTGGCGGGATGCATGCGAGGAAGACTCCGGATCTCCTCCGGAGCCTCGTCCAGCCATTCGACTGGAAAGTAAGTGAACCAGGCGATCGTCAACGGGCGGGAGGGTCCGGCAGCCATGGGAGAATCAGCGTCGGACCCGGAACAAGCCGAGCACCGAGATTCCATGAAAGGGAAACATTCTCCGGAACAACCCCGTTTCCAGGCGGATGGCAAGATTGTTCCCGCCGATCCTGGCCGCGAGTTCGCTGATCCCGGGGAGAATGGTGGCATCGAAACCCCATTCCACGAGTTCCAGCCCGCAGTACCGTTGTGCCAGGCCGAGGAAGTGCCAGTGATCCCACGACTGGAGGTGGCCTTCATTGACCCATGAGAGGTCGATCTTGCGAGCTCCGATCCAGCGCAACTGGCGCAAATTAGGGACGGCGATCAACGCGTAGTCGCGGGCGATGGCGGAGATGTCACTGAGCGTTTGTTTTGGACACGGGACGTGTTCCAGAACGTGAAAGCAGGTGACGATGTTGAAACTCTTTCTGCCGAACTGATCCACGGCGCGTTCCGGCTCCAGCAGACGAGCCTCACCATACTGCGATGCCAGGCGTACACACTCCGGATCGGTGTCCGTGCCGGTCACATCAAAGCCAGCCTTCTTGTAGATATCGAGCGTTTCACCCCGGCCACATCCGTAGTCAAGAATGGTCTGTCCGTGGGGGCGGCAATGCTTGAGCAGAAGCTCGAGAGCGACACGTTTCCAATGGTTCTCGTACCAGTGGAAGCGGTTCGTCAGATCGAGCTGATAAGGTACGTGGGCTGGAGCCTTGGGCTCGTGGGCTCCGGATGCGCTGGCTGGACTGGGGGGTGTGGATGCCATGGGGCGATCAACTGTTCCGAAGTGAATATCGAACGAATTCAGAAAGGCTGGAAAGGCTTATTCATGAAGTTTCCGCTTGGGCACGGGCTTGCAGGACCCTGGCAGAGGGACGGTAGCCGGCGATGAACTCTTCACGGAACTCATCGAAGGAACCTGCCGCCAGAGCAGATCTCACATCTGCCATCAACTTCAGATACATGTGGGTGTTGTGGACACTGAGCATTCTGAGTCCGAGAATCTCGTGGACGTTCAATAAATGCCGGAGATAGGCCCGGCTGAAGCGTTGGCAGGCAAAGCATTCACAACCTTCCTCGATGGGTCCGAAGTCGGCCTTGTTGAATCCCCCCTTGATGGCGATGGCGCCCTTGCGCGTATAGGCCGTGCCGTTCCTCGCCACCCGCGTAGGAAGCACGCAATCGAACATGTCCACCCCGCGTGCGATGAGCTCCACCATCTGGGCGGGTGTGCCCAGGCCCATTGCGTAGCGGGGCTTGTCCGCAGGCAGGTGAGGCTCAGTAAACTCCACCGCCTTCATCATCTCCGGCTCCGGCTCCCCCACACTTACTCCGCCAATGGAATAGCCGTCGAAGTCCATGGAAGTGAGCTCCTTCGCACATCGCGCCCTCAAATCCTCAAACTTTCCTCCCTGGACGATTCCGAATACCCGTTGCCCGTCCGCCCTTGGCTGGGTCCGACACTCCTCCGCCCAGCGGAGCGATCGATCGACGGCATCCCGGACCTCTCGGTGGGACGCGGTGTGGGGAGGGCACTCATCAAACACCATCGCGATGTCGGATCCGATCTGGCGCTGGATGGACATCGATTCTTTGGGGCCGAGCATGAGAAGAGAGCCGTCCAGATGGGATCGGAATTCAACTCCTTCAGGTTTGACCTTCCGGATCTTGGCCAGGCTGAAGACTTGAAACCCGCCGCTATCTGTGAGGATGGGCAGCGGCCAGTTCATGAATTTGTGCAGGCCGCCCGCTGCGCCCATGATCTCCATTCCGGGACGCAGACTCAGGTGATAAGTATTCCCGAGGATGATCTGGGTGCCCATCTCCACAAGCTCGCGCGGATCGAGGGCTTTCACCGATGCCTGGGTTCCTACCGGCATGTACACCGGGGTATCAATGACCCCGTGAGCGGTATGAAGTTTTCCGAGGCGGGCTCTGGATCGAGACGCCTTGCCCAACAACTCAAAGAACATGTCAGCGACCACCTTTCCCGGCCGCTGCCTTTGTGGCTTTTCGCATGGATGTCACAGCGGCACCCATCTGCCGCTTCGAGAATAAAGCAGTCCCCGCCACAAACGTGTCTGCTCCCGCCCGGGCACATTCTCTTGCCGTATCGATGTTGATGCCTCCATCCACCTCAATTCGGTAGGACAAGCCTGTGGTTCGCCTCCAGTTTGCAGCCTGCTGGATCTTGGGCAGCATCTCGGAGATAAATGGCTGCCCGCCAAAGCCTGGATTCACGGTCATCACCAGCAACAGGTCGATCTTAGGAAGAAACTTTTCCGCCACCTGTATAGGAGTGGGAGGGTTGACAGCCAGTCCGACCTTCTTGCCCAGGGATCGAATCTTCCAGATCAAGCCTTCCACTTTTGAGCCCAACTCTGCATGGATCGTGATCCAGTCGGCGCCGGCGTTGGCGAAAGGTTCGAGAAGGATCTCCGGGTTCGAGCACATCAGGTGAACATCAAAGACGTTGCGAACCAGCGGCCGGATCTGGCGGACGACTTCCGGTCCGAAGGAGATGTTGGGGACGAAATGCCCGTCCATGATATCCAGGTGCAGCCACTCCGCTTTGGCTCGGCTGGCACGCACCGCTTCCGCCCCGAAACGGGTGTAGTTGGACGCCAGCAGGGACGGGGCAATAATCATGGCCCGGGAAATTACCCCGCTCGCTTGCCCATGGGCAAGGCGCAAGAGCACGTCAACGCCTCGCCGGGTCGCTCCATGAGGTCAGGCCAAAATGTTGATCGCCCCATTTGCGGACACCGCTCTGGTTTTCAAGCGAAGGGGCGATTGACCGCACTACGGCTTGCCGCCGGGTTTATCCCATCGTTACCAGGACAGGGGAGGATATAAGGGCCGAACTCCGGCGCTGCCGGAGCAAGGTCAAAAGGGTCTAGCCCGGATTCCTCAGGCCGCTTTGCCCATGGCTTCGGCCCACATTGTTCTCGTCGAATGCGGCCAGGAATCCGGCTTTGCGGATTCCATTCGTGGTGCTCCCTACTTCGCCGCAGCGTAGAGGCGTGAGACCTCAGCCCAATTGACCACGTTCCAAAAGGCCTTGAGGTAGTCGGGACGCCGGTTCTGGTATTTCAGATAGTAGGCATGTTCCCAAACATCGCAGCCCAGGATCGGCTTCCCTTCGCAGCCGGAGATAGCCTTGCCCATCAGCGGATTGTCCTG
>VHDG01000154.1 GCA_016871475.1 Verrucomicrobiota bacterium | reverse complement strand
TCGGTCGGTGCCGGCGGAGTCGGTGAACGTGCGTGACGTTTACCCCACGATTTATCCCATGCAAGTGGGATGGAGACAGCATGGACAGTGTGGGATTGGGATTACGGACTGGTGGCCACACCTGGCGAAGCACGCGGATGAGATTGCGTGGGTACGCAACATGTGGACGACCGACAACGATCACTGGGCGGAGAACCAGTTCCACACGGGCAGACATCGTCTGGATGAATCCCAACCAAGCCTGGGTTCATGGGTGAACTATGGGCTGGGCAGCTTGAACGAGAACCTTCCGAGTTTTGTGACCCTGGGAGTTCCGAAGTCCCACACCACGAGCGAGATTGCGCACGGAAATTACCTGGGGCCCCGTCACGCGGGCGTTTCACTTGCGGTAGATCCCAAGAACCCGTTGCCATTCGGGCTGCGGCCGGCGGGCGTGAGCGCCGGAATGCAGGAGCGTGAATTCGCGTTGGCCCGAAAACTTCACTCCATCACCGCGGTGGAATATCCCGACGATGCACGGCTCCGCGCACGCATCCAGTCATATGAACTGGCTTACCGCATGCAGAGCGCCGTCCCTGAGGCCATGGCCTTCCCGTCAGAACCGGAGCACATCAGGCGGCTCTATGGACTGGACGACGAGCAGACCCGAGTGGCCGGGGAACGCTTGTTGTCGGCACGACGGCTTGCCGAACGAGGAGTCCGCTTCCTCCTCGTGTACCCCAGCGGATTGGGTGCATGGGATTCGCATCAGAAGCTGAAGGAGAACCACACCAAACTGTGTGCAAATGTGGATCGCCCGGTGGCAGGCCTCCTTCAGGATCTGCGCCAACGGGGAATGATGGAGGATGTGCTGGTGGTGTTCTGTACTGAGTTCGGTCGGACTCCCGGCCTTGAGCTTCGGGGTGGCGGGACCGATGGACGTGATCACCATCCTCACGGCTTCACCATCTGGCTTGCAGGTGCCGGCGTTAAACGGGGCGTGATCCACGGGGAAACGGACGAGCTCGGTTATCATGCCCTGGGCGATGGTCATTATGTGACAGATCTACACGCGACGGTGCTGCAGCTCCTGGGCTTGGATTCCAGGCGCTTGGAAATCCCTGGTCGGCGACGGTTGGAGATCGACCACGGCTCAACAATCAAAGAAATCCTCACTTAGCCGGAACGATTCACATGAAGGCCCTCCAACTCATGGCCCACGGTTGCCCCGGCACCTTCGCCTGGCATGACGTCCCAACGCCATCCCCAGGCCCCGAAGATGTCCTGGTCCAGATCGAAGCCTGTGGACTCAATCATCTCGATCTGTGGATGGAATCCAACAACCTCCCCATCCAACCCCAGCTCCCCCGAACACCAGGATGTGAACCCTCAGGTACCATTCGCGCCGTCGGATCAACCGTCCAACAATGGAAGCCAGGCGACCGCGTCAGCATCCAATCGAACTTCAGCTGTGGCACCTGCCCTGCCTGCGTTCGCGGCGAGGATTCGATGTGTCTCCACGCGCGAATCCTCGGAGTCGAGCTTGATGGTGGTTTCTCCGAGTGCATAGTCGTGCCGGCACGCCAGCTGGTCGCACTGCCTGCCGGTCTCAGCACAGTCCATGCGGCAGCGCTTTCACTCGCTGCAAGCACCGCGATGCACATGTTGACCGACCGGATTCAGGTTGCCCCGGGTCAGTCGGTCCTGGTCATGGCTGGAGCCAGTGGGGTGGGGTCGGCTGCCATCCAAATCGCACGCGAACTCGGATGCCGCGTCTGCAGCACAGGGTCGACACCCGAAAAGCGGCAGCTGGCGCAGAGCCTGGGCGCAGAGCTAGCCCTCGATCCCGCCGACCCGCTCTGGCCACGTCAGGTCCGACAATGGACTCACAAACGAGGTGTCGATGTCATCATTGAGCACATTGGTGGCAAGGTCATTCAACAGGCCCTGGACTGCCTTGCGCGCGGAGGTTCGCTGGTGACGTGCGGTGCCACAGCTGGCCGCGAAATCCAACTCAACCTCTGGTCGCTATTCGTCAAGCAACAGCGCCTGATCGGCAGCTACAGCCGGAACCGTCGGGACCTCATCCAGACTCTTCAGTGGGCAGGGGAAGGTCGTCTGAAACCCGTGATCGATCGTGTCATGGACATGTCGGAAGGTCCGGCCGCATACCAACGACTTAGAAACCGTTCCGCACTCGGAAAGATCGTGCTCACGCCGCCATAGGGGACGGTTTATGTAGAGTAGGCGGAAGTCGGTGATGTGTCTGAGTGAAGACCGTAGTTGTCATCCTCAGTTCACCGACTCCCGCCCCTCATCAAACCGGACAGGCGGTTTTCCCGCATCGCGGCTTTCCGTGGGTCATTCGTCGCATCGCTTCTACGTTGAAGATCGGTTCCAAGCTGCATACGTCGGAAGCTTGAAGAGACCCCAACGTTCATAGAGATCTTCGGCCGTGAGTGTGTTCCATTGCCCATAACAACACCCATGTTTTCGCCACCACCATCGACTCAGGCGTCCCACCATGTAGCGGTTGACCTGCTCGAAAGCGCGTGTGCTGTTGCCATAGTGAAAGTAGTGGCTCCATCCCTTGAGTTGCCGATTGAGTTCTGGGATCACCTCCTCGAGTCCACGGTTTAGCGTGCCCCGGTTGAGTTTCTCCCGTACCGTCTCTCGTAACTTTTGCATACTCTTGGGATGCGGTTCCACATGCGGATACCATTTCTGACTCCGCCGGGCTCTCCGCCCCATCATCTCAAAACCCAGGAACCGTATTCCTTCCTGGCGTAAGTCCACCAGTCGGGTTTTGGTCTCGTTGAGCTTGAGTCCTCGTCGTGTGAGCCATCGTTTAAGACGCTCTAACAACTCGGCCCCGTTGCCTTTCCGGGCCAGGATTACGAAATCGTCTGCGTAGCGCACCATCACGGGTTTGCTCTCGCATCGTTCGTTGACCTCCCAGTCCAGTTGGTTGAGATACGCGTTGGCCAATAACGGTGAGATCACCCCTCCTTGTGGGGTCCCTTGGTCATTGCCCTTCTGGTTCGGTTTGCCCGTCCGTGGGTCCCGTTCCACTATCGGTGCTTTGAGCCATCCTCGGATCAGTTTCAGGATTCCTCCATCACTGATCCGTCGGCTCACGATTCGTAGGAGTTTCCCATGCGGAATACTATCGAAGTAGCCGCTTAGGTCTGCGTCAATCACTTCCCAGCGTCCCGACGACGCCCAGTTGAAGTTCCCCCAAATGATCTCTCCCTCCGCGTCTCCGCATCCCCGTGTGAAAAAAGTCTTCCTCTGAGGTCGGTTTCGATGCGGTGACCGAGAGCAGGCAAAGTCTCTTGCTGGCAAAAAGATGGACGGCAAAAAAAATGAAAACTCCTGGTCTTTTGCCAACCCTCCTCCCCGTCGGCAGCAACCCCAGAGTCCTACAGGCCATCAATGTGTAGACCTCTCCGCGTCTCCGCATCCCCGTGTGAAAAAAGTCTTCCTCTGAGGTCGGCTTCGATGCGGTGACCGAGAGCAGGCAGAGTCTCTTGCTGGCAAAAAGATGGACGGCAAAAAAATGAAAACTTCTGGTCTGTTCTCCATCTTTTACCCCCCGAGCTTAAGACGCCAAGAACTGAAAGTGGTTCTAATGACCGGTTCCGCTATTTACATTATCCCTTCTTCGCGGAGCGGGCAGTTTTGAGGCTGAAGTGGCATCGTTCCTGAGGCGACATGGCGAAGAACAACGCGTGTTGCCAGCGCTCGTGATCGTCCAAACCGCGGGCGCCGGCAAGCCGCCGGTAAATGCGGGTGGCGAGATCATTGCGCTGCTTCGACCTGCGCGAACTCATGAGACCGATTGTGTCGTCCGCTGATCTTCCTGGCAAGAAACCTTCACCTTAGCATCTCCGCACCAGAAAATGTCTTCCTCAGATGCCGTCTTCCAGGCAGCGACGCGGAATGTTGTGACGGTAGGTCCGCAGCAGTCTGCTGAACAGACCCTCACCCCGGGGATTGGGGAGGCTGTGGATCGCCGTCGGGTCGCATGGGTGGTAAACCACCGCGGTCCTTCAATGTCGGATTTCGAGGAAGGGGGGCATTCTCCCCCGAATCCCTTCTGCGCTTTCGTCGATGTCCACTCGATGCGCCGGTCCGGCGGCTTGCCAGGGTTCGACTGGAGGGTTTCCGAAAGATGAGGGCCCACCCGAAAATCAGAATGGCACAAGCCGCAATCCCGGCCACCAACAGGACCAACTCGGGATGGTTTCCCAGCTGGGTGCGAAAGGGCGACCACAGCACCGGCGGAGGTGGACCCTTGTCCAAACTACCAGGCTGAACCGGAGTCTGGTCCTGCTTGGGAGCAGCTGGCTTCGCGGAGTCGGTATCCGCCAAGGCTAGAATTAGAACGTCCTCGTTCATCCAGGGATATTATCGGACTGGTTTGAAGAACCTTCATCACCAAGCTCCTGCCCCCCGCTGATCCCAAGCCGTTGCATCCGGTAGCGAAGGGCATGGCGGGTGATCTTCAACCTTTCAGAGGTGCGGGTCAGAGAATCGCCACTGGTCTCAAGAGCGTTTTGGATCAGGTCCCGTTCGAACTGGGCCAGAGTTTCGTCCAATGACTTGTCGGCTGCGGCAACCATGTTGCTGGATCTGCGCAACTGAGCCTCCACCTGGAAGTCCGGAAGGCTCTGGGTCTGCACTTCGGATCCGGGCTCGAGAATCGCAGCCCGCTCCACTGCGTTCCGAAGTTCCCGCACGTTCCCAGGCCAATGGTGAGCCATGAGCTGCTGCTTGGCTGCAGGGCTGAAGCCCTTGATGGATCGATTCAGGGAAGCAGCGAAGTGAGCGAGAAAGTATTCCGCCAGCTGAAGGATGTCAGAGCCACGGCCACGAAGCGGAGGCGGCGTCAGCTGCATGACGTTCAACCGGTGAAACAAATCCTCGCGAAACTCGTTTTCCTGGATGGCCTTGATGATGTCGCGGTTCGTGGCAGCAATAAGCCGCACGTTCACCTTCAGCTCCTCATTCGAACCAACCCGCGTGAAGGTCCCGTTCTCCAGAAACCGCAGGAGCTTCGCCTGCAGCGGACGGCTCATATCCCCGATTTCATCCAGAAAGATGGTGCCGCCATCAGCCTCCTCCACCCGACCCAACTTCTGCCTGATGGCCCCGGTGAACGCGCCCTTCTCATGTCCGAACAGTTCGCTTTCCAGGAGGTTCTCGGGAATGGCTGCGCAATTGATGCGGACGTAGGGCTTGTCCTTGCGTGAGCTCAGGGCGTGCACGGCGCCTGCGATGAGTTCCTTGCCCGTGCCGCTTTCGCCCAGGATCAACACGGTGGCGTGGGACGGCGCGATCACCTGGATGAGCCTCCGCAGCTCCTTGATCTTGGGAGAGTCGCCCACGATTCGGTGAATGCTGTAATCCTCCGCGGACTTTGCCTTGAGGCTGGCATTCTCCTCCGTGAGCTGAAACATCCGGGCGCAGTCGGCAACGGCATGCAGCAACTGCTCAGGGGCATAGGGTTTCGATAGATAGTCCTTGGCACCCGCCTTGATGGCTTCGACAGCCAGCGAAGGTGTGGCATAGGCCGTGATCATCATCACGAGCATGTCGGGCCATTGCTGCCGAACACGGGCCAGCAACTCGTAACCTGAAATGCCGCCCAGCTGGCCGTCGAAGATTCCAAGAAAGAATCTCTGGTGGTTCAACAGTTCCAGAGCGCCCTCTGCGCTTTCAACCGCCTTGACCTTGTAGCCCTCGCCCTCCAGGAGGTCTTGAAGCGATATGCGCATGTTCTTCTCATCGTCGACGATGAGGATGGGAAAGGCAGGGATGCTCATGTCGGAAGTTTTTGGAGGGCGCGAATGGGGAAAGTGAGGATGAAACGGGCTCCGTGGCCGAGCTCCGACTCGACCTTCACGGAGCCGCCGTACAGGTTCATGTTCTGGCGAACGATGGCAAGGCCGAGTCCGCTGCCCTTGTCCTTGGTTGTGAAGTAGGGCTGGAACACCTGGTTCAACCGCTCTGGAGGAATCCCGGGGCCGCTATCGAGAAAAATCACACGCACGGATTCTTTGCCGACCGGTGTGGCAGTAATCTGAATTTCACCCTGGCCGAACATCGCCTCCCGCGCGTTGGTAAGCAGGTTGGAGAAAATGTCGCCCAGATGCTGTCTCTGCATCCAAAGATGGGGGAGCTCGGGGGCGAAATCGCGTTTGATCGTGATCTGATACTTGGCCACGGGAGGAAACACCTCGTGGATGGCCCGTTCGATCTCATCCACCACATCGAGTTTCTCAACCCGTCCTTCCTTCAGCTGGGCGTAACCCATCAGCCGGGTGAGCACTTGATCCGCACGTGTGACCTCTTCACGAATGATCCTGAGTTGCTGGTCCGCGACCTCCGGTTTTCCGGAGCGAACGCTCCGCTCGAGGTTGTAGGCGGTGTTGCTGATGACCCCCAAGGGGTTCTTGATCTGGTGAGCGATCTGGGCGGCCAGCCTGGCGGCGATATCCAGCTGCTGCTGGCGCGATGCCAGTTCGTGCGCGTCGTCCTCGGTCTGGCGTTGCTTCTCCAGGAGCGCTTGAAGGCCATAGCAGCAGGCCGTCAACACGCACAAGAGCACGATTCGAAGCACAAAAGATTCGGCAGGGCTGTGGCCGGACCCGCGTAGGAGAAGCGAGCTTTCGATGCTGCTGCCGGCATCTGCCAGAGCGGGTGGATTCAAAGTCAGGTCCAAAAGCCCCGCACTGGTGTAAAGCAGGATCGTGAGGAAATTGAGGAGCAGCTGGGGTCGGGCAAGGGGGAGGCTGATGCTGGTCCGCAAGATCAGACCGGCGAAAAGCCAGTACAACAGGCTCGAGAAACCCTCGGTGAGATAAGTCAGGCAGGCCACGAACACAGAATCGAAACTGCTGATGAGCAGGATGACACCCTGAACGTGTCGAAGACGCAGCTTGAACGCCCGGGGCCGGATGAGCATGAGAGCCACAGGAATGTTGATCAGCACGTAGCCGATCAACATCCACTTCAATGCCCGATAGCTTTGGTGGAAAATGTCGCCCTGAGGTGTGCCCTGCTCAACCGTCACCCCGGGAACCACCGCGGTCGATGGCGGGAGGGAACCGGCTGCGGGGGGATCCGTGGACGTGACAGGGGAGAAGACAAAGAACGCCACAACCACGATCAGCAACAACTTGACCGGCAACACAATGTTGCGCTCGACGGTCTTGAGCCGAAAGGCCTGTTGTTCGGGAGGGGGCTTGGTATCACGAACGAGTTCGAAGAGCTTCTTGACGCCTTCACGAAAACGGCGACCCGTTCGCCCAGGTGCGGGGCGGACGGGCATGGGAGCGTCGTCCTCGAATACGGGAGAATCGGGAGCGGCAGCAGCGGACTTGTTGGACTCAAGCTCCATGAATGCGCCTGGGGATTGGACACTTAAAAGGAGCTGCTGTCACGGACTTGCTGCGGAGCCCGCGGGCAAGAATTCGGGGGAGCCTCACCCACGCACCTTTCTCCTGCCCGCTTTCCCCCCCGCCTGGGGACGTCGGATATCAAGCATCTCCAAGGCTCTTTCGGCAATCGAATCGACAGGCTCAAGGCGGCCGATGCCTTCATAACCGCAGGAGAGCATTCCCTCATCAGGCCCGGAGAATGCGACGCCGCGCTCCTTGAGACAGGCCACATTGGCCTGGGTGGCGGGGTGATGCCACATCTTGCCGTTCATGGCAGGTGCGATAAGGACCCGGGATTCAGCCCGGAGTGCGAGGGCTATGCAAGTGAGCGCGTCATCAGCCAGCCCCCCAGCAAGCTTCGCGATCACGTTCGCCGTCGCAGGCGCAATCAGAAGCATGTCCGCCTCATCCGCCCAGCGTATGTGGGTCGGCTGCCAACCTTCTTCTTCGTCATAGAGATCGGTTACGACGGGATGTCGCGACAACGTCTTGAAGACCAGGGGTGTGATGAAGCGCTGCGCA
>VHDG01000153.1 GCA_016871475.1 Verrucomicrobiota bacterium | reverse complement strand
AATCACAAGCACAAGCCAGAACATCGACGCCAGGTCCTTGCAGATCACCTGACTTGGAACGAGCGGGTCTGTGGGTTTTCACAAAAAGGATTGAACAATCTGAGGGAACAGAGCACCAATCCTCCATTAACCAAATGAAATGGCTCCCTTACATCATTCCCTCCGTCCTGGTCTGGATCGCTGCATTCGCAAGTCCAGTCCTGGCCACATCAGGCAAGGCGATCACGCTCGAGCTGCAGCGCCGTGATCCCACAACCGGGGTCGTCACCCTGCAGAAGGAGGAGGTCGACCCCAGGCGGATCGGCGTCATCGCCGTCGATGTCTGGAATTTCCATTGGTGCAAGACAGCCACCATGCGGGTCGACGCGTTTGTTCCGCGCATGAACAAGGCCCTCGAGGCCGCCCGCGCGCTCGGCATGACCGTCATGCTGTGTCCGAGCGACGTGGTGGACAACTACGTCGGCTATCCGCAACGCGAAATCATCTTCGCCCTGCCGAAGGTCACCGTGCCCAAGGTGATGGAGGTCACCTGTCCGCCGGTGCCGGATGCCGGAGGGTGTGCCTGCGGACGGGAACGGTGCGGCGGAAACTATGGCTGGGACGGGATGCATCCCGCCCTCACCATCGGCGAGAACGACCTGATGCCCGATACGCAGGCCGAGGTTTATGCCATCTGCCAGAAGCATGGACTGACCCACCTCATCTACGTCGGATTCCACACCCAGGTCTGTCTGCTCGGAAAACCCATGGGACTTCGGGCCATGAAGGCCGCCGGCCTCCACTGCGTTCTGGCTCGCGACATGACCGATGCCCACCCGGGTTACGATCCGTCCCGAAATTTCACGCCCGATCTCAACACCGAGCAGGTGGTGGAACATTTCGAGAAGCATCTCGCCCCCACGATCCACTTCCAGCAGGAACTCACCCGGCTTGGGAAATGGGATTCGAACTGGGTGCTCGATCCGGTGCGCATCGCCCCGTGGGGAACTCCGATGCGTCCGCACCTGTTCGAGCAACCCATCACGGTGACCCTCACCGCACCGCTCAACCCTGGCGCCGAAATCCGCTACACACTGGACGGGTCCAAACCCTCAGCCAGCTCCCTCCTGTATGCCAAACCGCTCGTGTTCACCGACACCACACAGCTGCGTGTCGGGGCATTTCGTGACGGGAAGGCGGTTTGCCTGGAATCGGAAGGTTCCTTCGCGCGCATGCACCCCATGCCGCCTGAGCCGGATGTCGCCATCGGAGATCTGAAACCCATGCGCAGCGTCGGCTTCGGCCACACCTATGGCGGCGAGGTCCGCTACTCGGGTAACACCAAGCCTCCGCAAAAGGACAAGTCGAACCTGGGCCTGCCGCTAAAGGTCAATCGCAAGACTTACGAAGTCGGCATGGGGGTGCATGCACCCTGCGCGCTCATGTATGAGGTCAAGCCGGAGTACGCCCGCTTCGTCGCGCTCGCCGGCGCAGACGAGAACCTGGTCAGCATCAGCCACGGCTCGAATCTCGCCATGCATCCGAGCGTGGTGTTCAAGGTGTTCATCGACGGCCGCGAAGCCGCCGCCAGCCCGGTCATGCGTGTCCTTTCCCAGGCATGGCGGTTCGATGTTCCGATACCCACGGGCGCCAAGACGATCAGTCTCGTGGCGATGGATGCCGGAAACGGCTCCCGTGAGGATTTCGCCAACTGGGCCAACGCTGGATTTATCCTCCGCAAGTGATTCACCGCGCGTTCCCCCTTCCTCGCCCATGAGAACAAAGCTCCTTCAGATATCAGTGGCGGCGTGCGCAGCCCTGTGGCAAACCTCAACAACCCCTTTGTTGGCAGAGCCGGTGAGTCTTCACACGCGCACCCGCGCCCGATCCACCGCGGATACCAACCGATGGGAGATCACCGAAAAGCAGGTCCACTGGGAACCAACGCGCACCGCTGTCGTGGTTTGCGACATGTGGGACAAGCATCATTGTCCGGATGCAACCGAGCGTGTCGGCGAGATGGCGCCCCGGATGAACGAGGTGCTCAAGGCGGCCCGCAGCAGGGGAATCTTCATCATCCACTGCCCCAGCGACACCATGGGTTTCTATAAGGATCACCCCGGCCGAAAGCTTGCCCAGTCGGCACCCAAGGTGGAAACCAAGGTCCCCCTCCAGGGCTGGTGTTCTCTCGATGGCGTCAAGGAACCGGCGCTGCCCATCGACGACTCGGATGGCGGTTGTGACGGATGCCCGGAATGCCCCGGCTATGGCGCCTGGAAACGCCAGCACCCGGCTCTGGAAATCATGGACGGGGATGCAATCACGGACTCCGCCGAGGCGCTCTACCTCATGCGCCAGCGCGGGATCACCAACGTCATCGTCATGGGCGTTCACATCAACATGTGTGTCCTGGGCCGCTCGTTCGCCATCCGACAAATGGTGGCCCAGGGACAGAGTGTCGTTCTCATGCGCGACATGACCGACTCGATGTACAACCACCACATGCGACCCTACGTCTCGCACTTTCGCGGCACCGAGCTCGTGGTTGATCATATCGAACAATACTGGTGCCCGAGCATCACCAGCGTGGACTTCCTGGGAGGCTCTCCGTTCCGATTTCAAGGGGACGTTACGAAGCGGATCGTCCTGATCATCGGTGAAAATGAGTACTCTACCTCGGAAACTCTGCCGGACTTCGCGCGGAAGGAACTCGAGTGGCGTGGATATCGAATCTCCACCGTTATGGCCCCGGCCCGGGAGGGCGATCCCAACTTCCAGAACTACGAATCGATTCGGGATGCGGATCTCGTTGTGGTTAGTACACGGCGGCGCACCCCACCCAAGGCCATGATGGAGCTGATGAGGGCGCATGTTGCTGCCGGAAAACCTGTCATTGGTCTGCGTACTGCGAGCCATGGGTTTCAGGCGACGCCTCCCGGCCCGGGCTTCGAGGCGTGGAACAGCTTCGATGTGGACGTGCTCGGCGGCCAATACGCCGGTCACTACAACAACAAGCCACCGGCGGCTCCTCACAGCCTGATCGAGATCGTCCGCTCCAACGCCGCCCATCTCGTCCTCACCGGTGTCAAGCCCGCCCCTTTGCGCGTGACATCGCATCTCTACAAGAACCGCAATCTTGCGCCCGGCACGACCGCGCTGCTGCAGGGCAGGGTTGAGGGACAGGACACAGTGGAGCCTGTGGCCTGGGTCAACGCCGGATCCGACCGGAGGACCTTCTACACCTCCTTGGGCAACCCTGAGGATTTCAAGCTGGCCACCTTCCGCCGCATGCTGCTCAACAGCATCCTGTGGTGTCTCCACGATCCTGTTCCGCCGCCTGCCTATGAGATGACAGGCACGACCAGCAGCCTCCCGACTCCTGCGCCGACGCCGCGCCCACCCGCACCGGCGCCGGCGCCGGCACCTGCAGCTGCATCAGCCTCCACTCCAGCTCCCGCAGCGCCACAGACCCCGAGCCTGGACCTACCCCAGGAGACCCAGGCGCCAGCCCTGAGTGCATCGGAGTCGATGAGCCGGTTTCAAATCGCTGAGGATCTGGAATGGGATCAGCTCCTGACCGAGCCGCGGATCTCCCAGCCCGTGTTTCTCAATTTTGATGAGCGGGGCCGGATGTGGCTGGTGGAATTCCGCCAATACCCGGCTCCAGCCGGGCTGAAGATGGTCAGTCGCGACAGTGTCTGGCGCGCGGTGTATGACCGCGTTCCACCCCCGCCACCCCACCACTTCAAGGGCGCCGATCGTATTACGATTCACGAAGACTCCGATGGGGACGGCGCGTTCGATCGTCACAAGACCTTCCTCGACGGTCTCAATATTGTCACCGCGGTCGAACGCGGACGCGGCGGTGTCTGGGTGTTGAACCCGCCCTACCTCCTCTTCTATCCCGATGCCAACAATGACGACGTTCCGGACGGGGATCCTGAGGTCCGGCTCTCGGGCTTCGGCCTGGAGGACACGCACAGCGTCGCCAACTCGCTGAGATGGGGTCCGGATGGATGGCTCTATGCGGCGCAAGGCAGCACGGTGACTGCGAACATCCTGGTGGCCCGGCCCGACGGAAAACCCACCAACACCACGCCCATCTACTCCCAGGGGCAGAACATCTGGCGCTATCACCCGGAGAAACGCATCTACGAGGTCTTCGCAGAGGGAGGAGGAAACGCGTTCGGATGCGAGATCGACAGCCAGGGGCGGGTCTTCTCAGGCCACAACGGGGGAGACACCCGCGGCTTCCACTACGTGCAGGGCGGCTACCTTCAAAAAGGATTCGAGAAACACGGCCCCCTCTCGAATCCCTACGCCTACGGCTACTTCCCGTCCATGGCCCACGGCAGCGAGCCCCGCTTCACCCACAACTTCATCATCTACGACCACGGATCCCTCCCCTCCCGATACGCCGGCAGATTGTTCGGCGTCGAACCCATTCAGGGCAGGATCGTGCAGAGCGAACTCCTCGCCGACCGATCCACTTTTCGAACGCGCGACGTTTCCAGGCCCGTGACCAGTGCCGATCGCTGGTTTCGACCCGTGGACATCAAGGTCGGTCCCGACGGCGCCATCTACATCTGCGATTGGTATGACCAGCAGGTGAACCACTATCGCAACCACGAAGGGAAAATGGACACCGACCGGGGCCGCGTCTACCGGTTGAAGTCAAAGGGAGCCTCTCCACAACGATCTGAGAACCTGTCCGGTCTGAGCTCGGTCCAGCTGACAGAGCGTTTGAAGCATCCCAATCGCTGGGTTCGTCAGACCGCCCTTCGCCTGCTGGGCGACAAACGCGATGCGTCGGTCCTGCCGACGTTGACATCCCAGCTGGCTCGCAGCACCGGCCAGCTCGCGCTGGAGACGCTGTGGGCGTTGAACCTGTCCGGGGGCTTCACGGAAGCTGAGGCGCTCCGGGCGCTGGATCATTCCGATCCATTCGTCCGACTCTGGACGGCGCGATTGATAGGAGACGGACGAAAAGTCTCCGCCGAGGCTGCCCGAAAACTGGCCGCACTGGCGGGCACGGAGCCGAACCTCGAGGTTCGAAACCAGCTCGCCGCCACCGCCAAACGGCTGCCCGCTCAGCAGGGACTCGCGATCATCCAATCGCTGGCTGGACGAACGGAGGACGTCTCGGATAACCGCATGCCGCTGCTCGTCTGGTGGGCGGTGGAGGTTCACTGCGACAAGCACCGCGATGCGGTTGTGCGGCTCTTTGAAGAGCCGTCGTTCTGGAGGAATCCCATGGTGGAAACCCATCTGCTGGATCGGATCGCCCGCCGGTTCGCACAGGCGGGATCCCAGCGGGATCTGGAGGTGTGCGCCCGTCTGTTTGAGCTGTCGCCCTCGGTGGAGCACAGCCGCCGGCTGATGTCCGGTTTCGAAGCCGCGTTCAAAGGGCGCACTCTCACCGGCCTCCCGGACCCTCTGGTGCGGGCGATGGGACGGCATGGCGTTGGTTCCGCGGCGTTCGGCCTCCGTCGGGGCGATGAAAAAACGTTCGCGAAGGCGATCCGGGTTGTCGCCGACGCAACGGCAACCCGTGCGGAGCGCATGGAATTCCTCAGCATCATGAGCGAAGTGAAAGTCCCGGGTGCGCTCCCCGCACTGACGCGAGCCTATCGCGGGGTCTATAAGGATGATGCGTTGCGCAAGGCGGTTCTTTCCACGTTCCAAACCTACGATGACCCCGGGGTTGCCGACATCATCCTGAGCGCCTATGCCGCGCTGGGGCGGGAATCCCAGCCCACCGCGCTCACCCTTCTGGCCAGCCGCCCGCCCTGGGCTCTGAAACTGGTGCAATCTCTTCGCGCTGAAGGAACCTCATGGTCCGGTTTCGGAATTAAGCCGGAAACCATCCCGCCGAACATCGTCCGCAAACTCAAGCAGCACCGGCATTCCGAACTGAGCGCGCTTATGGAGAAGCACTGGCCGAACAAGGGGACTCCCACAACTGCGGAAATGGAGGAAAAGATCCGTCAGTTCGCAACGACCGTACGCGGGGGCACAGGCGATCCCTACCTGGGCAGAACGTTGTTTCAGAACCTCTGTGGCAATTGTCACAGGCTGTTCGGCCAGGGCGCGGACGCCGGACCCGACCTCACGGTGTTCGACCGCACGGATCTGGAGTCCATGCTGCTCGCGATGGTGAACCCCAGCGCCGAGATCCGCGAAGGGTTTGAAAACTACTCTGTGGAAACCAAGGACGGCCGTTCGCTCGCCGGCTTTCTCGTGGAACAGGATGACCGCATGATCGTCCTCCGTGGTCTGGATAATCAAAACGTGACGCTGGCGCGGAACGATCTGGAGTCCCTCAGCGTGTCCGGAATGTCCCTGATGCCTGAGGGCTTGCTGGACAGCTTGAACCCGGATCAAACCCGTGCCTTGTTCGCGTATCTCCGGAGCACCCAGCCGCTGGTCGGTGAACCGCCGCGTCCCGCCCCCAAACCTTGAGAGAGGATCCGGGCGCGTCGGACTACTCCACCTTTTGAAAGTCAGCGGGTCTCAATGCCCTGGCCTTCCAATACTCGTTGTTGTGGAACTTGTAGGCGCTGGGCGTGTAGGTCCCGACCAGATCCACCCGGGTCCCGCGTTTCGGAATCCTTCTCTCAAGACCCACACACCAGTAAACAGCATTCACCAGCATCCGCCGGGTGCCGGCGGATGCCAGATCCGTTGAGGATCCCATGGTCGTGGCAAACACACGGCCCTTTCGACCGTTCGTAATCTGGTAGGTCTTGGTCCACGCGACCGGCGGCGGCGGGTCGTTGGGATTGTATCGATCCTCCCCACGATCGGCCGTCGGATTGTGGCCGACGCCTGCCACCACAGAGTCCGTCGGGCGCATCCCCAGAAACGCATCGTTCTCCAGGTAGGGTCCCGTGCGATTCATGCTCTGGCCCAAGATCACCGGCCGGGAATCGGCAGGCAACGGAAGCCGAACGGCGTAAACATCGGTCGGCCCCCAGATATCGCCATCGTTCAGCCCGCGAGTCAGGGGAAGCTTTCGCGCGGATGGATCGATCAATCCACGGGTGCTCTGATGATTGTGATGTCCATGGTGGTAGAACCATGTATCTCCCAACACCGTGCCACCGAAGCCCCCGCTCCATTCCTTCAGGCCGCCGTCATACTTGGGATCCCGATGAACCCAGTTCTTGGGGCCGTTGTAACGGTAGTCGTAGTGCAGCCACTCCTTGCGGTCGGACGGGATGCGAAACGCGTGCGTGGCGGTGCGCATTCCGAGCACGGGACGGCCCGACCGCAGATAGTCTTCGATCTCCCGCATCTGATCGTCCGGTAAATTGCGAAACCGGGTGGCAATGACCATCAGGTCCGCTGTCCTTAACGCCCGAAGCCCGGGAATGTTCCCAGAATGATTGGGATTGATCCTCCCTGTCTGCGGATCGATGGCGAACAGCACTGTGCAATTGAATCCGTGCCGGACGGCCAGAATTTTCCCCAATTGAGTCAAAGCCTCCTCGGATCGGTACTCTTCATCGCCAGAGATCAGAACCACATTCTTCGAGCGACCAGGCCCAACCTTTCCCGGGTAGTGCACCCACAGGTCCGTTTCGCTGGCGCTGGCCGGAGCCGGCGCCGCTGTACTGGGAGAAGCGATCACTGTGAGAGAAGTGATGAGCAGAAGAATGAAGATCGGATTCATATGCATACTGGATGTGCCCACTTTATCCCTTTTTCGTCCCCCCGTTGGCAAGCCGCGATCCGGTGATGGCCCGACCGGCGGGGGATCGCACTTGTTTTGACTCTTGTCCCCCCGACTCCCCCTCCCCTCGTAATCGGTTGTTCCCCCTCGATGCCCAGGATTCCGTCGTGCAGTCGGTAACTCGAGTTCATGGCCGGGTTTTCAGGCGCGGGAGGGCGGTTCAGGCGTCTTCGATTACGATTACGAGAGGAAGGGGAAGGGCGCAGAGAAAACCCCAATTCGTGCCGATAATTC
>VHDG01000152.1 GCA_016871475.1 Verrucomicrobiota bacterium | reverse complement strand
CTGGCCACCCATACGAATCGTATTGGGACCATCCATAGGCGATCACCGAGATGGGGCTTCCTCCCGGGCCTTCGAAAGCGGGCGCATCCACCACATGGAATCCCTGCGAGACCCTCTTGCTCACGCCATAGAATGAGCTTGTGCCGATCCGCTGAAACTCAGCGAAAGGAATGGGCACTCCATCAATCCGAGCGATTCCCCGGGCTGTCTCGGGCACGACAATGTTGAGCCAATGATCCCGGAAACGAGGTGGCCCCGTGCAAATCCGATGCTGGAAGGTGTATCGTGGCGAGGGAATCACATTCACCATGAACGGATCGGCGTTCTCCACTCCGTCGAAATCCGAGCTGTTGGCGTACTGAGTCACGCTCACAGGCTTGTCAGCGGTGATCACAGCGCCTCCCGCGATGACCTGCTGATGGTTCTGTCCGCGGTTCAGCACAGCGACCTGGGTGCCATTAATGCGAACGCGCGTGCTGTCGGCCGACGCCATCACCCGGAATGTGTCCCCGCCCAAACGACCCGCCAATGGCCAGGTATAAAACTCCGTGCCGAAGTCTCGGATAGGAAGAAGCTGTTCGACCACATAGTCGCAGAAGAAAGTGGTGGAAGTGTTGATGTTTGCGCAGCGGTGTCCGCCATACACTCCAATAGGTTCGGTTGAAGAGATGTGGGTGCCAGAAAGATCTCCGGGCACATCATTGGTGTTCCTCAGCTGATACACATCGCCCGTGTTCAGTGTGATCGTGTAAGGCACTCCGGCATCCCGACCGCCGACTCTGACGCTGGGGACGATGGTGACCAGGGTGTTGCTGACCGTTCCGACGATGGCGAACTGCGAACCGTTGAGTCTGGGACGCCCTGGATGGACGTTGGCATAGCCTTGAACCAGATACTCCGTACCCAGCACGTCCACAGGCAACGCCAGAAATCCGTCTGAAGTATTGGTCGCGGTGTTGATTGCATGAATCGAGACGTCCTGTGTGGCGAATACGAAAACCCCCTTGTCGGCGACAGCATCATTCAGGTTCCCAAGCTCGACAGCCGAAGGCAGATCGATGACCCTCACCCGATCGGCTCCAAAGTTGAAAACATTTGTAAACCGGAGCGAGGGGATGATGACGAAGCCGCGCGCTTCCGGCCGTCCCTCGATGCAGAGCTGCAGGCGTGGGGGATTGGCAGGATCGGGGGTGTAGTTTCCTGGAAACGCGAGAACGAACAAACGACCTTCACAGGTGTTTTGGCAGCGGGGAGCGCGATCCACACGAACCTCATAATCCTCGACTTCACCCAACCCACCAAACCCATCAGGCTTCAATATCAGCTGACGCAGATTGCTCACTCGGAACCGCGCAAAAGTTGAGCCTGGCACCGCGTTGGCAGGAACAAAGAAGCTCAACCGATGAACGCCTCCTGTAAGCGACAAACCCTCTCCCCAAAGCATGTCACCCTGTTGGGTCCATCCACCATCACGCCCAAAGTCCACCCAGCCATTCAAGAAGCCCGGGGTGCTCAGGGTGACCTCCACCACAGCGTTGGATCCAGGATGCATCGGCGACACGAATCTTACACCGTCCTCGTCATCGAGCACTGCACTCTGGTTGTCATCGCCGTCGGCTCGAGCAGAAGGCAGCCCATCAGGCTCATCATCGATCCATTGTCCCAGCATGAGCCGAGGCGGAATCGTCACGGCATGAGTGTGGATGGTCCCCAGGCCTGTGGGTGCTGGAGGAATCAAATGCGCCGCCCCCCCACGAGCGATGGTCGTCGGGTAACTCGTCCCCGTCTCAGGCGCATCCCCAAAATCGAACAACAGGGGATAGATCGAAAGCGCATGATCCTCCACTTCACCATCCGGCGCTGCTCCCGACGGAGAATCAATTCCCTGAGAGGTCAGCCGGAAGCGACTGTACGTAGCCCCCACTTTGGCGGTCAGCGGCACCTGATAGCTCAGATTCGTCACCCCTCCCTGCATGGGTATCCGGGTGAGAATCCGCTCATCCTTATCATCAAAATCGCCATCTCCATTGAAGTCCGCCCACGCATCGAGAAACCCGAACTTCGGTGCCTGCACAGCAACCCCTGCAAGCAATCCCTGAATGGGATTGGTGGAAAATGCGACGCCATCCTCGTCGTCCCCGCCATTGCTGTCAGGAGGCGCGTTCAGATCATCGCCTCGCGCTGCGCTGTCGGGTTGGCCGTCGCTTTCATCATCCACAAGCAATCCCAGCTGCAAGTTGCGGACGATCCTGTGCACGGGGCCGTTACGGGCCTTCGTGGTGCGATAGGTGTCCGGAGCATCCCCATAGTCGAATCGAGGACGTGGCTCCACAAATAGAGTGAACCGCACCTGGTTGCTCAACGACCCATCGGACACCCTGACAACGATTCCGTAGGAGCCAACACCCGACGAAGGAGCCCTCACCTGCAGAGTCCGATTCGAACCCGAACCGCCGAGAATCAAGCTCGCCGGAGGAATAAACGCGGGATTGTCGGACGCAGCCGTCACCGTGAGCGCAGTTGCTGGATGGTCAATGTCACCCACCACAAAGGGTATCACGGGAGTAAGCGCTCCCTCCTCCACCGTCTGATTTGGAATCTGGCTGATGGTGGGTGGATCGTTGATGTTGAGAACGGTAGCCGTAAAAGCCCTCTGCACAGCCGTCGTGCCGTCGGAGAGCGTCACGGTCACGAGTGTGTTTCCAACCCGATTCGAACCCGGAACCATCTTCAGGAACCAAACTCCGTCGTTGAAAACAAAAGAGATCTGATTGTCAGGAATCAAACCCGTATCAGCGGCCTTCCCTGTCCACTTGAAACTCTCGCGTGATGTATCCGGGTCCGAGGCTGCGAGCTGGATGTCCTGGAAGGGCGTGTCCTCCTGTGTGGACGTACCTGCGATGGTTGCCAGAGAAGGAGGGTCGTCCACCGGTGTGATGTTCAGGATAAAGGAAGCCGGGGCTCGCGCTCCGAACCGGTCGGCAACCCAAACGGTGATGAGCAATGACCCCGAGGCATTTGGCGAAGGGGTGATCCGAAGCGTACGGGATCCCCCGCTGCCACCGAACACGAACCCCGACTGGGGAACAAGACCGGGATTCGATGACACTGCAGAAAGACTCAACCCCGACGGCCCCTCGTCCAGGTCCCCAATGCTGATGCTGATCGTTCCCGTCGGCCTGTCCTCCAGGGTGGTTTGATCCGGGATAGGCGAGATGGAAGGAACCCGATTATCCGTGGGGACGAATGCAACAAAATCCACGTCGCCGCTCAGTCCTATGTACCTCAGATCCGTCACTGCTTGCGAAATTTCCACGATCGCCTGATTTCCCAACGAATCCAGCAATGGAACGACGGTATTCAAATCCCAGTCACCCGTGCCAGGTCCACTGAAGGAGCCCCACGCTTCGAACACTTCAAATCCCACCTGAGGTCGGAACACCCACCGTGACAAAACGCCGGACACCAACCCGGCGCCGGTGGCACCGTGTGATAAGCCGGCATAGACATGATACTTCCCCAAGGGGATGGCTCGTCTGTAATCCCAGGAATCCCCTTCCCCTACCCAGCCAAGCCGGTAATTCACCGAGGCGAAATAGCTGCCACGAAAATGGCTGTTAAATCCTCCGTGCGCGATCATCGGGGAGTTCGGTTGCTCGCCAGTCCGATAAACATCCCCGTCGTTCACAATCACATTCCTGTGATAATCCTTGTCGTGCACGGCCGACAGTCCCTGATAGGCGCCTCCGTAATACGGCATCCGGTTCACATCCTGACCAGTGACCCCGGCCTTTGGATTTGAAAGTCCGCCACCGTGATCAAAGTCCTCAGCCTCGATAAAAAACGTCCCCGTAGGCAGCTGAGTGGTCTGAAACGCGATTGGATAGGACCGCCCATTGAAGGAAAACTCACCAACTACACTGCTGTTGGGCCGGTAACCCCCAGCGGGTGGATCCACAATGACGGTTGTGACGATCCCTGACTTGGCGGCTCTCACAGGCACCGATTGCTGGAAAAGAGTGACCGTCACTTTTCCTGGATCAACGGTCGTGGCGTCGTCCACCAACGTGATCACGATGGGCGTCATGACCCCCACCTCCGTCTGGTTGAGAACCGGAGCGATCCCCCGACAGAACGCAGGTCCATCACCCCTCGAATACACTCTGACAGCCCGTGTATCGGCACGCTGATTGAAGAGGATCTTCTCCCCCGTGCAGGCATCCACGCTGAACAGCTCCACCGAAGAATTCCCAAAAGTGTTCCACCAGTCACAACGCAGAAAGTAAAAGCCGGCCTTCTCGATGATGAACTCGAAGATCGAGTCGGAAGGCCCACGACCGCCGTCAAATTCGGCGAGGACCAGCCCATAAACGTCCCCTTTGCCACGACCCAGGCTCAGTCGAAATCCATCATCACTGTTCACTCCCCAGATATGTTTCCCGCGCGGAAGGAACACAATGCCTCGAATCTCGCTTGCGGTATGGTCAGGCCACTCGCCACCCACAGGAGGCCCGGGGATCCGTGCGCTCGGAACAAAGTTGCCGAAATCGCCCCCAAGCCTGTCCCAGTTGACGGTATCTGTGGCGAAGAAGTTCCGACCTTCGGGATAGTTTTGGATCGCTGCATCCGGCGGAATCAGATTGGGATACGGCAACCCCGTCTCGGGATCCCTGTAGCCTTCTGCCAGGTGAAGCTCGGCGTTCATAAGCCGGTTACCATCGCCGGGAAAACGCTGCACAGGCATCTGAAGCATCCGCGTGATGAAGCCCGACGAGGCATCGTCAATCCGCGACACGCTCAGCCATTCAGATCCGATGCTCCGGGCACCATCGATGTGCACGTTGAAGCTCTCCCAGAGTCCTGCCAGTGAGACTGTCTGAAAGACTGAAAGGCTGGCAGAGAACAGGCTCGACGAGCCATGCAGCACCTGACTGCCCGCCTGGCTTGCGATCGCCCAGTTCTGAGCCTGAGATCGGTCGTAAACGCGCACCTGGAATATGAAGGCTTCGCCGAACAACGCACCGGGAATGGAGATGGCTCTTGGATTGACCAGGCCATCTTTCACGCTACTCACTCCGTTCGGTGCCAGAACCAGATCACACTCCCTGGCACCTTCACGCCCATACCAAAGCTCGGCCACCTGCCATGTGTTTCCCGGACTCAACACCCACCCGTTGTAACCCGCCTGGTTGCCACGCAGCACCACGTGCGGTTCCTCCACCTGAGGTGCAAAAACCGGCCCACCTTCAAACCGAAATCCACTCCCAAACTGCGCCAGCAGAGATCCCGGTATCAACATCGCAGCCAGCAAGATCCCGCGAAGGGCAACTCCTGCTCCAACCCGGTACACAATTCGCCCAGAAGAGAACATCCCCGCTCTTGCAACCGGCCCAAAAACAGCTGCGAGTTGCGGTAACACGCCCAGGCTATGGGCATCCGACAGCGCTCGTGCCTGCCGGAAGGGCTCTAAGGATTGCATAACAAAGTTTTTCATGTCGCCATCCCGCTCCTCCACGGGTCCAGGACGTTGACCGGTTCAAGCGAACGAACGAGTGAGATGCTCAGAGGGGCTCTGAAAGAACTGGACTTGGACCACTCCGGCTCAGCTGGGGACGAAAAGACATCCCCGACCCGAATCGCGGACGAAACCGCGGATAGTGGAGCCGAATGCGATGGGACAGGAATAACGAAGCTCAAGGACAGGTTGAGGGTCCGGAAGCCGGTGGTCGCGAGACCGGGCAGGACGCTCCGCATAGCGGCGGGGGCAAACCTGGATTGCAGAGTATCGAGTCCTCCAACCCAAACTTCCTCAGCCAGGGAGGGCGCAGGCGGCCTCGGGGGATACAGAGCGGCCTCAAGTGGCGAGCCCACAAATCTTACGCGTGTGCCGCTCCCAATGCCCTGGAGTATCCCAAGATTCCCGAGAACAACCACCGCGCCGCCTGTGGCGAAGCCTGCAAGGTCTATCACATCCTCACCCTGCCCTTGAGATTCAGAAATCCGATCCACGCCCAATGAAGTGCTTCCTTCATACCGATACACGTCATCTCCCCACCCGCCCGCCAAGTTGTCGTCACCCAAACCACCGATGAGAACGTCATTGCCTCGATCCCCGTTGATGACATCAGCATCCCCACCCCCTTCAAGACGGTTGTCGTTGCTGTTGCCAGTGATGATGTCCGCAAAAGCCGATCCCACGACATTCTCAACCCCATGGCACCCGATCAATTCGAGGAGGAGGCGGCCAGCCGCATCCACAGCCCGGGGTTTGCCGTTGCCCAGATCCAGGATCAGCGACGTGTTGAGGCCCGAGAAATCGAGGGTATCCGTCCCACCCTCACCGATGGCCTCAAGAATCCGCACCAAGTGGATTGTTGCGTTATTCCACAATCGATACCGATCATCCCCATCGCCGCCGATGTAGAGATCGATGGATCTCGGCGCAGCGACGCCAGAGTCCACCAGAACGTCATTGCCTCCACGTCCATCAAGAATGTTGGAAAGTCCGTTGCCTGCCAGGACATCAGCCCCAGCCCCACCGATCACGTTCTCAAAATCAGGAACCAGGACCGGACCTGATTCACTTCGCAAGACCATTGATAAGCCGGGGGCAACTGTCTGGGAAAAGTTGCGGGACAGATCGACAGATACAGGCGTGGAGCGCGTGGCAGAGAAGTCGAGTGTATCCAGGCTCGTGCTAACCACGCCTCTGAGATGCACGTCCTCGGCGAGAACGTCACTACCCGCATCCACGTCCGCGTTGAAGAGATACACATCGTTTCCATCGCCGCCCTCGAGATAGTCGTTCCCCCGGCCACCTGAGATCAGATCGTCATTCGAACTGCCCCGCAGAACATCGTTTCCATCATTTCCGTACAATTCCACACGACCCGAGAACGCCCGTCCGTTCATGTCATTATTGGCGCCACTGCCGCGAAGGACTGCCACTTCCACATCGATCAACTGGTCCACCTCCACCGATCCGTCAACAGGCACAACGCTCACACGTGCGGCCACCAAGTAATTGATGGCTCGATCCGCTGGGTCCACGAGGAGGGTCGCATCCGAGGCAATGTCTTCTTCCACTCGGTCAACCCCGTCCCCACCGATCAGGATGTCATCACCACCTCGTCCAGTCATGGAATCGTTGCCATCCAAACCTTCGATTCGATTCACCAGTGAGTTCCCGATCAACACGTCCGCCTGCTCGGATCCGATGAGGTTCTCGAGGTTCGCCTGCACCAGGGTGATCGAAGAATGTTCAGCACCCGTCACAAGCTGGCGTGTAAGCAGAGCGAGATCAACGCGCACTCCGACTAACGTGGTCTGGGCGAAATCCAAGGTATCAACCCCTGCCCCAAACTGTTCGTCGATCGTGTCATCTCCGAAAGCTTCATCTCCGTCGAAATGGTAACGGTCGTTCCCAAGCCCGCCTGAAAGGAAGTCATCGCCGGCCCCGCCGTTCAGATCGTCATCCGCTCCTCCTCCCAAGAGCCGGTCATTCCCACCCAGCCCTCGCAGCACGGTTCGCCCTGCGAAAGCGGAGGCATCAAGCACATTGGCTCCCTCGCCACCTGAAAGATGAGCCTCATCAATGCCCATCAATGTGTCAGTCTCACTGATCGATGCGGATGCATCCACGAACAGGAGCGCTGTGCTGGTCAGGGTAAAGTTTCCATCCCCAGACTCTGAGAGGATATCAAGCCCGGTCCCGCCAAAGATCTGGTCGCTGCCCCTGCCTCCCGAGAGAAAGTTGGTGCCGTTCCCACCTCGGAGAATGTCGTTACCCCCTCGAGCGTCGAGCCGCACTAGGCCATTGAAGCTAGAGGCATCAAGCTCGTTCGGATTGTCGTCCCCGACCAGGCTGATTTCATCAAAAGATCCCGTCGTGAAACTGTCTGTCTCGCCGGTGTTGAGCAGTTTTAGGACCCCGGCTGAAAGCTGCCAGTTACCGGCACGCTCCTCCTTGAGCACATCATAGCCATCCGACCCGCCGTCCAGGACATC
>VHDG01000151.1 GCA_016871475.1 Verrucomicrobiota bacterium | reverse complement strand
GCCGAAAGACTCCTCCCACAGCGGTTGACCGACCACGGCATGGATGGAGCCATCCTTCACCAGGTCCAGATTGACCCGGGTGTAATCCATGGCAACAGCGACAATTTTCCGGCCGGCTTCGCGCTGTGCACCCGCCCAGGTGGTGGCACCGTTGCCCGTGGTCGACAGTGCGGCTGCCAGGTCAGGATTGGCCTGAAGAATTGAGACCGCTCGGGAAATCGCCTTGGGTGCATCGAATCCCTCCTCCAGAGGCTTCAGGACTTTCACGTTCGGGTGAAGCTCCTTGATGGTGGCGGTGAAGACTTCAGCGACGGTATTCTCGGTTGTGTTGAACGAGCCCTGTGTGATCGCGACTGCGCCCTTGCCTCCGATGGCTTTGCCTATCTCGCTAGCTGCCTGCCGGGCGTACTCCGAGGGGTCACAACTGATGATGGCACGAGCGCCGGGAATGGATCCTTCGGGCGCAGGGAAATGAGGAAGAACAATGGGAAGTGACTTGCCGGCCTTCTCGATGAATGGATTCCAGGCCGGATTCCCTGTCCAGACTGCCATGCCGGCCGCATCGCCCTTGGCGACAGCCTGCTCGGCCAAGGCGAGTGTGGCACTGAGATCTTCGTTCTCGGCTCCGACGATTTCGACCGCATAACCGAGTTTGCGACAACCTTCCGTGAAGGCGATCTGGGTCATCTGATGGACCGGATGGCCCTTGAGCGGCTGCACCCAATAAAACTTCTTTGGCGTCGAGCCGGCGGAGTCCTTGGAGGGAGCATGCCGGTCGCAACCAGCAAGGAGCGATGCCACCAGCACGCTCATGCACAGGATTCTGAAGGATCCGGATGTTTTCATGATAAAGATTCTTTCGTTTTTCGCCGCAGCAAATCCACACCGACCGCGGCCACCATGATCACTCCCACGGCGACCGTCTGCCAATGCGTGTTCACACCCGACACCACCAGGCCACTGCGCACCACCTGCATGATGAGCAAACCGAGGAAGGTACCGGTGACCGTGCCGGCGCCGCCAAAAAGGCTGACCCCTCCGATAACCACACTGGCGATGACGTCCAATTCCCAACCCACGCCGATTTCAGGCTGACCCACGTTTAATTGTGCCATGAGCAACATGCCGGCCAGGGCCGACATCGCACCGGTGAGCACATAGCAGCCGATCTGCACTCCATTGGTGTTAATTCCCGCAATGCGTGCCACCTCCACATTCCCGCCGGTGGCATACACCATCCGTCCATAGATCGTTCGCCTCAGAAAAAAGTCGCCAACGATCACGAGCAAAGCGAAGACGACGAAAGCCCAGGACAAGCCGAGCGGTTCGGCGCGGCCGAAATTTTTCAAAGGCTCGGGGATCGGGTAGATGGGGTAGCCCTGGCAGAGGAGATAATTGAATCCACGAGCGATGTAGAGCATTCCCAACGTGGCGATGAAGGCCGGGATGCCGAGGCGAACCGAGATCACTCCGTTGATCAGGCCGGCGAGCATGCCGATGCAGACGCCGGCAGCAATGCCGGCCTCGACCTGCCAGCCATGAGCTTTCATGAGCCAGGAGGAAACGACCGCACACAGTCCGGCTACGGACCCCACGGAAAGATCAATACCTCCGGCGATCATCAACCAGGTCTGCCCAACTGCAATCACCCCCACGAACGCCATCGCCCGCAACATCGCAGCCACGCTGTTTGAGCCGAGAAAACTCGCGTTGAGCCAGTAGAAAACAATCGTGAAAAGTATCAGTGGGACGAGGAGTCCGACCTCGGGGATGCTCCAGATCTTGTGAAGACGTTTCATGCGCTGGATTTCAAACTCCCGGAACGTAACCCGACCCGAATTTCGCAGACGACGCGTTTCGGAAATCGGAGATGAGCGACATCAAGGAAGTTGTGCCGCCGTCAGCCACAATGGTCTGGCCAACGATGTATGCCGCGGCGTCCGAACAGAGAAAGACCGCGAGCCTGGCAATCTCACGCTTCTCTCCGGACCGGCCCAATGGAACGCTTTCGGCAGCTTTGCGGCGGGCATCGGCTTCGTTGAACCCCGGGATGCATTTGGAATAGTTCTCGACCGTCACCCAGCCCGGAGCGATGGCGTTGACCCGAATTCCCTGGTGCGCAAGTTCCACTGCGAGCGATCGGGTATAGGCGATGATGGCCCCTTTTGTGCCCGCATACACCGAATGTTCGGGAGCGCCCGAGATACCGTGGATGGAAGTAATGTTGCAAACGGTTCCACCACCATGCTTGAGCATATCCTCCGCGACGATTTGAGTCAGAAAGAACTGTGCGCGAATGTTGACGCTATAAAGAGTGTCAAACTGTTCCTTGGTGACCTGGAGAAACGGCTTGTTGAACGTGATGCCCGCATTATTTACGAGGCAATCCAGGCCGCCGAGCGCTTGGACAGCCTGTCGACCCAGTTCCTGGACCTGGTCCACATCCGTGAAATCCGCCTTCAACAAGGCCGTGCGCCGACCCAGTCGGCGTATTTCTTCGGCGACCTCGCTGGCACCGGAGTCGCTGTGAGAATAATGCACCACGACATCCGCACCCTCTCTGGCGAATTCGAGGGCGACCTCGCGCCCGATGCCAGTCCCGGATCCGGTCACCAGCACCCGCTTGCCGTTCATTTGCAGGCTCATGTTGATTCAAACGACCGACAAGATGACCACGCCGACAGTCCCATGCAGGCCTGCTGGAGCCAAGTCAAATCCATCCAAGCCGTGTCCATTCAGTTGGCTCGGTAGTCCACTGCCTCTTTCCTACTCAATTCCTCCGGCCAGTCTCTTTCGTGAGAGAGTCTGCCGCGCAGCGCTCGGATATTTCGACTGAACAAGCATTGCTGAGATCAGTCAATCAACTCTGCATTTCCGACGCTTGCTTTTTCTGGTGTCATTTCTCTGTTTTTCTTGCTCAGGGTTGCGAACTCAAAGGCCAGCCGAAAAAACGTCGAAGAATCTTAGAAAAGCACGAGCGCAGCTCTGCAGCCATTCGGATATTCTGAACGCCTACGAGATCGTAGGACAACCGATTGATACCATGACCTCAACAGTCGCCATCACCGATTGGACCTTCCAGGGTCTTGCGATTGAGGAACAACCTGCCTGCACAGGCCAACGCGAACGTGTTTGCCGGACCCTGCAAGAGCAAGGCGGATTTGATCGAACTCGTGGCTGATGTTGATGCTGTCGTCACTCAAAAACCATGTTCTCACTTAAAGGCAAGACCGCCGTCGTAACAGGTAGCGGATCCGGCATCGGCGCGGCCATCGCGGACGCATTCGCCCAACAGGGCGCGCTTGTCTATGTCGCGGAACGTGATGAAGCCAGCGGTCAGCAGACGGTCGCCCGGATTGAAAAAGCGGGCGGGGCCGCCAGGCTCGCCGTCCTGGACGTCACGCAGGAGAGCGCCTGCCGGGAAGTCATCCAACGGGTCCTGAGCGAGAACAACGGGCGGTGTGACGTGCTGGTGAACAATGCCGGCGTCGGTCACGTAGGAACCATTCTCAACACCGAACCGGCGGATCTGGAGCGATTGTGGCGCGTGAATGTTCTGGGAGATTATCACCTTTGTCGCGCTGTGCTCCCCTCGATGATCGAACGCAAAGCGGGCTCGATCATCAACATCGGTTCGATCGCATCGGTCATGGGCATGGAATCGCGATTCGCTTATACGATCACCAAGCATGCTGTCCTGGGGCTCACCCGGGCCATGGCGATGGACCTCGGATCCGTCGGGGTGCGCGTCAATTGCATCTGTCCTGGCCGCGTGCAAACACCCTTTGTGGAAGCGCGCCTGCGCGAATACCCGGATCCACAAGAGTATCTCAAACAACTGGTCGCACCGCACACGCTCAAACGAATGGCGCAGCCTTCTGAAATCGCCGCAGCTGCTGTCTACTTTGCGAGTGATGAATCCTCTTTCGTCACTGGAAGTGCCTACCTGATCGATGGCGGCTACACGACTGGCAAATAGCAACGACTCAAAACAGATCCCACTCAAACATCCAAACTCACTGTGAAAATCATCCGCTATCAAACCACCCAAAATGAGACATCCTGGGCCGCACTTCAACCGGACGGCAGCGCCCGGGTGATTCGAGGCGATATCTTTGGTCAGTTCGACGTCACCGACCAGACCGTCAAACCTCAGAAGCTGCTGGCTCCGATTTCTCCGGTGAACATCCTTTGCATCGGGTTGAACTATCGTCGCCACGCAGAGGAGGGAAAAGCGCCCGTACCTGAACGCCCGGTGGTGTTCATGAAAGCGACCACAACCGTGCAGAATCCGGGGGACCCGATCGTGCTGCCGCGCCATCTGCGCAGCGATGAAGTGGACTACGAGTGCGAACTCGCTGTGGTCATAGGCAAGCGGTGCAAGAACGTTTCCAGGGAAGAGGCCCTGGATTATGTGTTGGGCTACACCTGTGCCAACGACGTGAGCGCACGTGATTGGCAGATCCGGTGGGGCGGCAGCCAATGGTGTCGTGGAAAGACCTTCGACACGTTTGCCCCGCTGGGGCCGTGCCTCGTTCTCAAGGACGAGATCCCGGACCCTGCTGCCTTGAAGATCCGCACCGTGCTCAATGGCCAGGTGATGCAGGATTGGCGGTGCGATGATTTCATCTTCGATGTGCCTTCGGTTGTGTCATTTCTTAGCGGCAGCACGACCCTGCTACCAGGGACGGTGATTCTGACGGGCACACCGCACGGTGTTGGCTTTGCACGCAAGCCGCCGGTGTTTCTGCAGCCGGGTGACACCGTGACAATCGAGATCGACAGGATTGGGGCACTGACCAATCCCGTTGTGGCGGAGGGTGCTTGACGTGGCTGTTTGTGTGATTACCGGCGGCGCGGGCAATCTGGCCTGTCAGCTGACGTGGAGACTGGCGTCGCAGTTCAATCGTGTCGTGCTGTTCGACGTCGCGCCTGCACCGATCGGTGAAGTGTCGGGCAACGCCGTCTTCGAACGCGGGGATCTCCTGGATGCGGCGCAGCTTGAGGGCTTGTTCAAACGGCATCGACCCACGACTGTGATTCACCTTGCCTCACTGCTTTCTGGGAGCTGTGAACAGGATCGTCCGAGGGCCTGGCAGGTGAACATGGATGGGTCCTTTGCACTCTTTGAAGCCGTCTTGCGCCACGGGAAGCCGCAAATCCTCTTCGCCAGCACGGTTGCAGCCTTTGGGGGAAAACTTCCGGAAGTGCTGACCGACGATACGCCCCAGTGGCCGGATGGACTTTACGGAGTGACGAAGATGGCCGTTGAACGTTTGGGGATTTATTACCAGCGGAAGCACGGGCTTGATTTTCGTTGTCTGCGCCTTCCCATCACTATTTCACGACACGCACCTGCAGGTGCCGCCAGCGCCCTGGCTTCGCATGCCTTCATTGAGGCGGCTCGTGGAGGCGAGTTCACCTTTCGCGCCCGCCCCGACACAAAGCTGGCGCTTATCTACATTCGCGACGTGCTCCACGCCATCACGGGGTTGCTGGATAGGCCGGTTAAACACCTGACGCAGCGTGTCTACAACATCAGCGGGATGACCGTGACGCCCCGGCAGATCGCCGATGCGATTCAACGCCGTGTGGTTGCTGCACGGCTGAAGTTTGAAACAGATGATGCCGTGGCTGATCTGCTGGCGAGCTGGCCTGGCGTGATCGATGATCGCGCCGCGCGCCGGGATTGGGATTGGAAGCCCGAATTTGACCTCGAACGTACCGCCGACGATTTCCTCTCCTCATTGAAGTCCGAGGAGGCCAACGCCAAACCCTGAATCATGAACGACGCCTGCAAGATCAGCCGGTTGCGAATGCATCCGAACTACGAACGTCTGGCGGACATGACGTGTGACAGCCATGTGCGCGGGCGTGCGCCCTCCGGCATCAGTGAGCGCGACATTTCGCTGGCACGACTCTACAGTCACGCCTTTCGAGGGCAGGTCATCGGCGCGTTTCACGCCACACGCTCCGCACTGGCAGCGATTCAGCCCCAGGATCGACTGGCTGGTGCGCATCTGTTGCGCGCGGATGAGCTGCTGGCGGATCTGTCCAACCGTTCGATGGACGCTGTGGGCCACGACGTCCGTGCCCTGATTTCGACCTTCCACCATTATTGCACCCACGTTGCCCGCACAGTGGACGCACTTGACACGGCTTCCGATCTCGAACGTAGCCCGGCGTTACGACGGGTTCGCGATCTCTTCGTGGGTCACATGGAAACGATCACGGCCGGCAACAGCCTGCATCTGACGCGTGACACAGCGGCACCGGAGCAGGGCAGTTTCATTGTGCCAAACCTTGGCATCACCATCGTACCGTTGGTCTATGGCGATCACCATTCCTGGAATCTCGCGTGGCTGGACGGCGAACGTTCCGATGTGCCGTATCATATGCACCGCGAGGGGGTGGAGATTCACCTCGGTTACTCACCGTTACACGGCCACACTGTGCTGGGTGACGCGAAGGCCGAGGTGACCGAAGGGTATGCCATGCCTATTCCACCGAATGTCCGACACGGCTATACGAACATCGGCAATCGGACGCATCATGTGCCGTTTATCTTCGGCTCGCTCAAGTGCGGTGGCTGGGGCGTGTTTCTCGATGTCGAACCCCAGCCGTGCGCTTTGGAACAACTGGAATCCTCGTCCGTAATGAGCCACAAGCTGAACGGCACCGTGTATCTGGAACGTGAAATCGAGAAAGTAATCGAGCGCTACACCAGTGTACGCTACCCGATCATCCCTACGGAAAAAACTGATCGCGATGGCGTCGGAGGATTGGAGTTATCCATCGCCCGTGTGACCGACCGCGGGATGGAGTTGCGTCCTGACCGTTTCTGCGCGGTGTCCGTGGTGCGAGGCAACGGTGTTCTGGAAATGGCAGGTGAGAAGATCGCGGTCACAGCGCGCGACCATTTTGGCATCCCGGCCGGTCTCACCGCGGTGATCACCGACACCGGCAGGGAACCGCTCGTGCTACTGGACGCCGTGCTACGGCCCGCCGACCGACGGTTTCGATAATCCATTTTCCACATTACGACACCCCCTATGCATCCCCTAATGAACCTCTCCAGAGGCATCCGTTTCCTGTGTCTCTCGGCTGCAGTCTTTGCGGGGACCCAGGCTCTCGCCGATTCGAAGCCTGCGCCGGGGAGTTCGCTGGCCAAGCGCGAAATCCGAGATACTGGCTCTGTCTCCGTCTCACCCCGGTTCTTGCGGAACACGGGCACCCTGGATCCGATGCACATAGCCCGGACGTGCTGGGAGGGCTACCTCACCCACCAACCGGAGCCTTGGGGGATGACGGCTGGACTGAAACCCACATTGCGATTCCACTTTGACAACCGGGCTTTGCCCTGGGCGGTGCTTCGGCATCATAGTGTGGATGGATTCGACAACAACGCACGCAACGTTGGCGCCCACGCGCTTCTGCGCAGGATGTTTGGCGCCGCCAAGGCTGCGGATCCCGGGGAAGCCGGCCAGATGGCTTACTTGCTGGGTTGCACAGACCCCGAATCGGGATTTCCCTACAGTCCGGACAAGCTGCCCAGGCACTGTGCTCTGGGGCACGGGGAGCTGGCTAAGAATCTCATTCTGCTCTACGAGCAAACGAAAGATCCTTCGCTCAAGGAATGGGTGATCCGGATGCTGGCTACCCTGAGACACTATGCATCGGTCGAGGAACGTCCGGGAATCGGGAACGTTGCGTTTTACCGCCAAGGCGGAATTGGAGGCCAAGGCGGGTTCAATGTGGGAGAGCCGCCGGTGCAGAAAACGACCGACCTGACAATCGGCGGCTGGCAGCATCTCTATGTGGGATGGGCGACGGGTGCGTTTTCGAAATGGCACGAAGTGACGGGCGATGCCGCCGCCCTGGATTTCGCCCTAGCGCTCGGTAACAGGCTGTGTAATACCGAGGACCCGAATGGAGACGATGGTTCATTCCGTCCCGACGGCTCTTTCGGGGGCAAGCGACAGGAGAGCAATGGCAGTTGGCACATGCACGGGCATACGCACT
>VHDG01000150.1 GCA_016871475.1 Verrucomicrobiota bacterium | reverse complement strand
CCTCCCCCTGGAGCAGTTGCCCAAGGTGACAGCGAGTCACCGGGTAAAGATGGCCATCGTGGCAGTGCCCGCCCAGGCAGCACAGGAAGTGGCCAACCTCCTGGTGAAGCATGGCATCAGCGGAATACTGAACTTCAGTGCCACGGTCCTGCATGTGCCTGAGGACGTGATGGTCAATAGTGTGAACCTTGCGATCGAACTGGAGAACCTCAGCTACTTCGTGCGGGACTAACCTGTTGCGCATTCATGTTCAAGCTCGAGTGTCCCTACCAACCTGCGGGCGACCAGCCAACCGCCATTGAGCAACTTTCCACCTGGATCGAGCAGGGCAAGGCCTCCCAGACGCTTCTCGGCGTCACGGGTTCTGGAAAGACCTTCACCATCGCGAATGTCATCCAGCGGGTGAATCGACCCACCCTCGTTCTCTCTCACAACAAGACCCTCGCGGCTCAGCTCTATGCTGAGTTCAAGTCCTTCTTCCCCCACAACGCCGTCGAATACTTCGTCAGCTACTTCGATTACTACCAGCCCGAGGCGTACATCCCCAGGACCGATACGTTCATCGAGAAGGACTCCAGTGTGAATGAGGCCATCGAAAGGATGCGACTTGCCTCCATGAGCTCCCTCTTCACACGCCGGGATGTCATCGTGGTGGCGAGTGTTTCCTGCATCTATGGAATCGGAAACCGGGAGGACTACGAAGCCATGGTGATCCCCATCAAGCTGGGCCAGGAGATCACTCGTGAACAGCTGCTCTCACGTCTCGTGGATCTCCAGTATTCCAGAAATGATATCGAGTTCTCCCGGGGTCACTTCCGGGTCCGGGGTGACACCGTGGAGTTGTGCCCCGCTTATGCGGAGGATGCGCTGCGATTCGAATTCTTTGGTGATGAGGTCGAGCGGATCTCCCGCTTTGAGCCCCTCACGGGAAAAAAAACGGAGGAGCTCAAGAGCATCTCCATCTTTCCCGCCAAGCAGTTCGCCACTCCTACTGAGAAACTGAAACGAGCCATCATCAGCATCGGTGAGGAGCTTGGCAGCCGGATCAGCCAGTTTGAAAGTGCAGGGAAATTGCTGGAAGCCCAACGGATCAAGTCCAGGACCGAGTATGACCTGGAGATGATTGAGGAGATGGGTTTCTGCTCAGGGATCGAGAATTACTCCAGGCATATCAGCGGACGACCTCCGGGCTCACGCCCCGATACCCTGCTCTCGTTCTTTCCCAGAGACTTTCTGCTGGTTGTCGATGAGTCGCATGCGACGGTTCCCCAGATCGGGGGCATGTACGAAGGGGATCGATCGCGGAAGACGGTGCTGGTGGAGCATGGTTTTCGACTGCCGAGCGCCCTGGATAATCGTCCCCTTCGGTTTGAGGAGTTTCAGGCCCTTCAAAACCAGGTGATCTATGTCAGTGCCACGCCTGCACCGAGGGAGATTGGATGGTCGGAGGGCAGGGTGGCGGAGCTTGTCGTGCGGCCCACGGGATTGATCGATCCCAAGGTCATCTTGAAGCCTTTGAAAGGACAGATTGACGACCTGATCAATGAGGCCCGCATCAGGGCTGACCGAAAAGAACGTGTGTTGGTCACAAGCCTGACCAAGCGCACGGCTGAGGAGCTCACGGACTATCTCCGCGATATCGGGATCCAGGTCCGGTACCTGCACAGCGAGATCGACGCGATCGAACGCGTGGAGATCCTCCGGGCACTTCGCAAGGGGGAGTTTGATGTCCTGGTCGGGATCAACCTCTTGCGCGAGGGCCTCGATTTGCCTGAGGTTTCGTTGGTCGCGATTCTTGATGCAGACAAGGAAGGATTCTTGCGGTCCGCCACCAGTTTGATCCAGACGGCAGGCCGTGCTGCACGGCATCTGAATGGTGAAGTGATTCTGTACGCGGACACTGTCACCCGGAGCATGAAAGAGTTCCTGGCCGTCACGGAGCGTCGTCGGAAGAAGCAGATTGAACACAATGAGAAGCACGGGATTGTTCCCCGCAGCGTGACGCGTCCTGTGGAGGAAAGTCTGTCGTTGGACTCCGAAGGCATGCAGCGAGCCGCTGCGGTGATCCGGGATGCGGGTGGAGATTTCGATGTCACGGAGACCTTGCGGGAAATGGAGTCGGAAATGTTGCGTGCTGCGGAGGACCTCGAATTTGAAAAGGCGGCTTTGCTCAGAGATCAGATCCAGGAGCTCAAGCGCCGCACGGGTTCGCCTGAAGGGACATCGAGTCCGGCCAAGTCGGCCTACCCGAAGGCTCGAAAGTCTCGGAAATTGAAGTGACCGACGCGGTGGTTGGAGGTTGAAGCAGCGAAGCCGGCTGCCCGGTTGCCAGTGCTGACAAAGAAAAACCCCCGGGGAATGCCCGGGGGTTAAAGGGTGAAGTAAGTGAAGGCTCCGGTTATTTCGGGTCAGCAGGTTTCTTGGCTGCTTCTTCCTTCTGCTTCTTGATCTCAGCGTCCACGTCCTTGATCACTTCGATCTTGGCGCCTTTCTTCAGTTCCTCAGCCGAGGGCACCTTGATGATGTCGCTGGTGACGGGTTTCGGAGGTTCAGCTTTGATGATATCGAGCAACTCAATATCGAAAACCAGGGTCGCGTTCGGGCCGATTTTCGCACCGCTGCCGCGTTCCTTGTAGGCGAGACCACTTGGGATGAAGAGCTGCCACTTGGATCCTGTGGGCATCAATTGGAGAGCTTCAGTCCAACCTGAGATCACCCCGTTGACCGGGAAGGTGGCGGGTTCGCCGCGCCCATAGGAACTGTCGAACTCCGTGCCATCAATCAGCGTGCCCTTGTAGTGGGTTTTCACCCGGTCGGTGGCGGTGGGTTTGGGACCGGATCCTTCGGTGATGACTTTGTATTGAAGGCCGCTTGCGGTGGTCTTGACGCCTTCTTTCTTGGCGTTGGCTTCGAGGAAGTCCTTGCCGAGCTTCTCGTTCTTTTCACCGTCCTCTTTTTGCTTCGCCGCCCGCTTGGCCATCATCTCCCCCCGGAAGGCGTTCATGACTTCCTGAGCCTTTTGCTCGGTCATGGTCTGCTTGCCTGCCAGGGTGTCACTGATGGCTTTGTTGAACTCGGCCAAGTCGATCTCAATGCCGTTCTGCTTGAGAAACCCGCCGTACTGCATTCCAAAGCTATAGCTGATTTCCTGCTTGTTGACCTTGGAGGCTTCGGCGTTACCCTCTGCCGCCCAAAGGCTGCCTGCCATCGTGAGGACGAGGCTTAGTGTGCCCAGTCGAAAGATATTTGATTTCATTTGTTATTATTTGCTGAACGGTAGTTCGGCGTTCTGCACGGTTACTTGAGCCCACTCATCCAGCGGGGCGCAACACTACTCAGAAGCCACGGCACGTCAAGTTCATGGCAGCAGCTCCCAAGTTGACCATCAATGCCCCCCCCCCGGGAGCGCTGGCATCCCGCCGGCCCGGAGTTTGGACAGTCCAGGACACGTTCACCTGTCCTTTTCGGAAACACGGCCGGAAACCTTGTCGAAGGCCGGCGGGACTACAGCACCCCAGGGGGTGGGATGTGCGATCTCCACGGGTGTGGGGCATCAATTTGCTGGGTTTGTTGGGGAGGTAGCCTGAACGGTGGACAACGAACTGCGCGTCCGTCCACCTCCCCTCCATCGTAATCGTAATCCCAATCGCAATCGGCTACTCGCTCTCAATCCCGAGGATTCCGTCGTGTGGTCCTTAATTCGAGTTTAGCCCTCGTCAGTGCGACCGGCATCGCCAGCTTTCCATGGTCGAGAAGGCGGTTCTTGCGTCTACGATCACGATTAGGAATACGAGGGGTTGTCGCACCGGGAAAATGTGAGATGCGCCCCTCCGCCCGCCCCATCGCGGACGAAGTTTCACCGCCGTGAGCGTGTGTTGCTCAGGAGCGCGTTGGGGCACACCCTGCAGGAGGGACCACGGAAAAGACAGACCACACGGAAAGAAGAAGCACTGCCAAGATCTACCGCGCTCGCGGTGCGTTCTAAAAATCCAATTGACACTTTTAAATCCCTCCCATCATGTTATCCGCATCCGTTGATGAAACGGCTCATTAAGAGTGGTTGAGGGATATGGCCCGATGAAACCACGGCAACCGGTCGCTTGGCGTAAGCGACGGCCAGGTGCCAAATCCAACCCGGCTAAGTGGTCGGGGCAGATGAGAAGAGAGCGCGTGATGACCTCTTCTCTATTCGGGAAGGGGTTTTTGTTTTTCCCCGGCCTGACACGCCAGAGAAAGAAAAAGTTATGCAGCAGACCAATGGTTTCATGAAGGCCCTGAAGTGTCGCGAATGTGCGCGCGAGTATCCGCTGGGGGCCACCCACGTTTGTGAGTACGACTTCGGACCGCTGGAGGTCGTTTACGATTACGCAAGCATCAGCCAGTCGCTGACGCGTTCGGCCATCGAGAGCCGACCAAAGACAATGTGGCGCTATCGCGAACTGTTGCCTGTTGCCAAGGAGCCAACCGTCGGATTTCAAGTGGGCTACACCCCTTTGGTGAAGGCCGATCGACTCGCCAAACGACTCGGCATTCGTGAGTTGTGGATCAAGAACGACACCGTGAATTACCCGACCCTCTCGTTCAAGGATCGGGTCGTGAGCGTCGCATTGAGCCGCGCTCGTGAGCTGGGTTTCACCACCGTGGCTTGTGCTTCCACCGGCAACCTGGCCAATTCCGTCGCCGCCAACGCCGCCGCCGCCGGCCTGCGCGCCTACGTGTTCATTCCAGCAGACCTCGAACAGGGCAAGATTGTGAACTCTCTCGTCTATGGGGCTGAGGTCATTGGAATCAAGGGGCACTACGACGAAGTGAACCGGTTGTGTGCTGAGATCGCAGGCAAATACGGCTGGGCGTTCGTAAACGTCAACATGCGCCCCTACTACGCCGAAGGTTCCAAGAGCATGGGGTTTGAGATCATGGAACAGCTCGGCTGGAAGATTCCCAGGCATACGGTGGTCTGCATGGCTTCCGGGTCCCTCCTGACCAAGATCCACAAGAGCTATCAGGAGTTCACCAAGCTGGGTCTCGTGGACTCCACCGATTACAAGATCCATGGGGCTCAAGCGACCGGTTGCAACCCCATTACCGCCGCTCAAAAGGCAGGCCTGGACTTCTTTAAACCCGTGAAGCCCAACACCATCGCCAAGTCGCTGGCCATCGGAACTCCCGCCGATGGGTTCTATGCCCTGAAAGTGATGAAGGAGACAGGGGGAGCTTCTGAAGATGTGACGGACGATGAGATCCGGGAAGGGATCCGGTTGCTGGCTGAATGTGAAGGTATCTTCGCCGAAACAGCCGGGGGCGTGACAGTCGGGGTGGCCAAGAAACTCATTGCGTCCGGCAAGATTCCAGCGAAAGACTCCGCCGTGCTTTGTGTCACCGGAAATGGGTTGAAGACGCTGGATGCCGTGGTGGGGCACGTGGGTGCCACACGAGAGATCCGGCCAAGCCTCCGGGAATTCGAAACATTGTTATCCGCAGACCAAGCCACCGCTGCCAAAGCCTGAAAGTAAAATATGCCAGTCAAAGTCCGAATCCCCACGCCGCTCCGAAAGCTCACCCATGAGGAGGAACTCGTCGAGGTGAAGGCCGGAACCATCGGCGCTGCCATCGCAGAACTGCAGTCGCGCTACCCGGGCATCAAGGAACGCCTCATCGATGAGTCAGGAGAGGTTCGTCGCTTCGTGAACGTTTACGTTAATGAAGAGGATATCCGCTTTTTGCAAAACCAGGACACCGCCATCAAGGATGGGGATGAGATCAGTATCATCCCTGCAATCGCGGGCGGCTAAATCTCCATCACCCCATGTCAGCTAAAGCCCGCAAACCTTCGTCAAAAACCAACGCCAATGCCGGCGCCAAATCTGAAAGCCGCAGGTTCTGGCTGACCTACCCCAGCAAGCACATCACATCGCCTCTGATGTGGGAGTTGGGACACAAGTTCAAGGTCATCACCAACATCCGCCAGGCAAGCGTCTCCGACGAGCTCGGAATCGTGTGCCTAGAGCTCGAGGGGGATCGAGCCGAAATCAAGAAAGCGGTGGCCTGGCTTCAGGGCAAAGGGGTGAGCGTGGAACCCGTCGAGATCAACGTTCTGGAGAGCTGAGGCATGTGAGGCGGTTGACCTGCTTCTCCCGTCCTGAGACTGACCCCCATGCCCTCCCGCTCCCTTCCTCAGTCCGACGATCATCCGGCCCTGGTCGAGGGCATAACCATTCATGAGTTCGCCTGACCCCAAAGCCGCTCCACGCTGGGGTCTGGTCATCGGTGCCTTGGGCGTTGTCTATGGCGACATCGGCACCAGTCCCCTGTACGCGCTGAGGGAATGCTTCACCGGCCTTCATAAGGTTCCGGTTCTCAAGGAGAACGTCATCGGGATCCTCTCGCTCGTGTTCTGGTCCCTGGTCCTCGTCGTCTCCATCAAATACCTCCTGTTCGTGATGCGGGCAGGCAATGAAGGCGAGGGAGGGATCCTGTCGCTTCTCACCCTGGCCCTGGGCAAGCGCGTCAGGGAAGCCCGAGGCGCCCTGGTTGTCCTCGGAGTTTTCGGAGCTTCACTGCTCTATGGCGATGGGATGCTGACCCCTGCAGTCACCGTGCTGGGCGCAGTTGAGGGGCTGACGGTCGCAACCACCCGCTTCGAGAAGTGGGTCGTGCCCATCTCCGTCTGCATCATCGTGGCTCTGTTTTCCTTCCAACGGTTCGGCACAGGCCGGGTGGGGAAGGTCTTTGGCCCCATTATGCTGATCTGGTTCCTGGTCCTGGGAGTCCTCGGCATCCGTGGAATCTTCATGGCCCCTCAGGTACTGGAGGCTCTGAACCCTTGGTGCGGTATCAAGTTTCTGCTCACCGGAGGAAGCATCGGATTCTTTGTCCTCGGCGCTGTCTTCCTCGCCGTGACAGGCGTGGAGTCTCTTTATGCGGACATGGGACACTTTGGCCTGCCCGCCATCCGTCGCGCCTGGCTGCTGGCTGTTTTTCCCGGACTGGTCCTGAACTATTTCGGGCAGGGTGCCCTTTTGCTCTCTTCTCCAGATGCATCCATCAATCCGTTCTTCAAACTAGCGCCTGGGTGGGCTCTCTATCCCCTGGTGGGACTGAGCACCGTCGCTGCAGTCATCGCCTCCCAGGCTCTCATCGCCGGCTCCTTCTCTCTCACGATGCAGGCGATGCAGCTGGGCTATGTTCCTCGCCTCAACATCCAGCACACCTCGTCCAGCGAGAAGGGGCAGATCTATATCCCTCAGGTGAACTGGGCGTTGATGATCGCCTGCCTGGCACTGATCCTGATTTTTCAAAGCTCGGCCAGGCTAACGTCCGCCTACGGCATCGCCATCATCATGACGATGACCATCACGAGCTGCGTGTTCCCGTTTGCCGCCTGGCAGCTCTGGGGCTGGCCCATCTGGAAGATCGTCCTTTTCGAGTGCTGCTTTCTCTCCATCGAACTGGCTTTCCTTTCGAGCAACGCCCTCAAGTTCCTCGAGGGTGGCTGGATCCCCCTCCTGATCGCCGGAGTCGTTTACCTTCTCATGTCGACGTGGAAGAAGGGTCGGCAGCTGGTTTACGAGCAACTAAGCCGGGGTGCGATTCCATTGGATCTGTTCATGGCGGACGTGAAGGAGAACCCTCCGGTACGCGTAAAAGGCACGGCCGTGTTCTTGTGCGGCAACTCCGATGGCACTCCTCAGGCGCTGCTGCACAACCTCAAACACAACAAGGTTTTGCACGCGAGAACGGTTTTTTTGCACATCGCCACTGATCCAAAGGCTCACGTTGAACCTGAGAAGAGGCTCAGAGTCGTCACCTTGGAGAACGGGTTTTATCAGGTGACCGGCCGCTATGGTTTCATGGAGGAGCCCAATGTGCAGGCCATCCTCGCCGGGTGTGCCGCACACGGACTCGAGTTCAATCCCATGGACACAACATTCTTCCTCGGACGCGAGACGATCCTTCCGGTTCGAGGAAAAGGGATGCCTTTCTGGCGGGAATGGTTGTTCGCCCTGATGTCTCGAAATGCTCAACAGGCTACCGCTTATTTC
>VHDG01000149.1 GCA_016871475.1 Verrucomicrobiota bacterium | reverse complement strand
CGACTTCAAACGACGGACAACCTGAACCCCGCTCACTGGCTGAACCTCACGGATCCGGTTTCATCAGCAGACGGCATTACGCAAGTGGAGCTCCTTCCGAGCGCCGATCAACGGTTCTATCGTTTGGTGAAATCCCCAGAACCCAGTGAGGTAAGTCACTCATCTCAGGACAGGTTCTGATTCGTTCAGGGGCACGGTCACATGAAACCCTGGCCGGTAGTCAGCGGGAACCTGCACCAAAGACTTTCTTCAGGATGTCCGTAATCCGTGTCGCGGGCTTGAGGCGGTGCTTTGTTCTTCCTGAGCGATCTTCATAAGAAGCCCGTCCAGCGCCTTGTGCGTCAGATAGCCGTCGAGATTGGCTACATCGCCTCCTGCCAGTCGCGCAGCCGATCCAGCGCGGCTGGCCGTTTGCTTGATCCTCTTGGGAAGTGCTTCGTTGTTCGTCGCTTACGTATTTGGGTTCAATACGCGCGCTTCTCACGCCTCGCACTTCGCAAGAGTCTGCTGCGCAACTGTCCACTGGCCTACTGAATCGTTCCGGCTTAGAGGACACCACACTGGATCGACTTGGGGTAAACCAGGGCGGCGGTTCCGGGCTCCCGTCCATGCCTGGGATCGGGAGCCCGAAAGCCGGTGATCAGCGTTGGACGCGTGCGTTGCCTTTCCAGATGCTCCACACCTGGTCTTCATCCGCCGGTTGGCCGTAGTCGTAAAGACTGGTCGTTGCGAGGGCGCCCGTGGCCCAGCCGAACTGGATCCACTTTTCCGGTTCCCAACCCTTCAAGATGGCGTAGAGCATGCCGCCTACAAAGCCGTCGCCTCCGCCAATACGATCCATCACCGTGATCGGACGTGGCTCCACCACATGCCACTGATCGCCTGCGGCCATGATGGCTCCCCAGAGGTGATGGTTGGTGTTCTCGACTTCGCGGAGCGTCGTCCCGTAGGTCTGCGCATGGGGATAGGCCTTCTTGACCCGGTTGATCATTTCCTTGAAACCCTCGATCTGCGCCTTGATGTCCTTGCCGCCAGCCTCGGGTCCCTTCACTCCCAGGCAGAGTTGGAAGTCTTCCTCGTTGCCCACAAGGATGTCCGAAACACTGGCAATCTCACTGAAGATGGCAGAGAGCTCCTTTTCACGGCCCTTCCAGAAGGTGGCGCGATAATTAAGGTCGAAGGAGATCTTGGTTCCATGCTTTTTGGCGGCCCGGGCAAGCTCCAGACAGAACTGTCCGGTCTCTGGCGAGAGGGCACCCACCAGGCCTGAGAGATGGACGATTTGGACCCCTTCCTTGGCGAAGATGCGGTCGAGATCGAAGTCCTTTACGTTCAGAGTGCGACCTACCTCGCCAGAGCGATCGTTCCACACGCGTGGTCCGCGTGAGCCGAATCCGCTGTCCGCGATATTGATCTGGTGTCGATAACCCCAAGGCCCGCCTTGAGGGACTTCGACGCCTTCGTAATCCATGTGGCGAGCGCGGAGGCTGTCCTTGATCATCTGGGCGATAGGGCTGCCTTTGACGAACGTGGTCAGGATCTTGACTGGCAAGCCGAGGTAAGCGGCCACGCTCGCGACATTCGTTTCGGCGCTCGTGACCTGGACCATGAAGGAACCGGTGGTGTGAACGGGTTGCCCGTTCGGGGGAGTGAGGCGGAGCCCCATACTCGTCGGAACAATCAGTGAGTATTTGCAGCTCTGTTTAAGTTCAATTTTCATTTGCTGGCCATTGTTCAACCACGTTCCTGCCGAGAACTCAAGCCAGAGGTATGGAAAGGGATGCACAACAAACCTGGGACTCCTCATTCGTCACGCGTCCGACAACCAAGCGACTGACGACAGGCCTGCCCCCAGGTTCGTTGTCCATCCTCTTAGGATACCCGGGCTACGCCCGCTTCGAGACCGTGCCGGGCGATGCAACCGTTTTTCAACCGTCTGTAATTCTTCGTGACAAACGAATGGGGGGCGTGGCTATATCTACGCCGCTTCGACGACCCTATCGTCTAGAGGCCTAGGACACCGCCCTTTCACGGCAGTAACACGGGTTCGAATCCCGTTAGGGTCGCCATCTTTTGCTTAGGAATTTCAATCTTCTTGCCAATCCCTGACAGATTCCTGCCTCTCGCGGGGCTGCGAACCCTCCAAGACGCACGCGGGTATTGGAGTCGCCTTATGATATGGGACGTACGATCCAAGAACTCGAACGTATCCAATACGTTCGGGCTTAAGCCGCCGTTCACCTTGAGGGGAGTCACAAGAAAAAGTTGAATTTGGGTTGACAGTAACACTGTACACTGGCAACTTGTCTCCCGTGAAGACACAATTCACTCTCGAAGAGCTGGCCCAGCACGTAAACGAATGGTGCTCGAAGCACCGGATCAGTCCAGCGAACGGTCAGGCTGGTGAGTCGCTCACGGAACGTAACCTTCGATATTATCGCTCTCTTGGATTGTTGGATTCTCCAGTAGTCCCCGGAGGGCAGGGGTATCAGGAGAAGCACCGATTGCAACTGGTCGCAATCCGGTTGCTTCAAGCACAGGGGCTTCCTCTCAGCCGGATCCGGGCGTTGCTTTTTGGTCGCAACCTGGGTGAGCTGCGGGAAATCGAGAAACGGGGGATGAAAGGGCTTAAGGATCAGACCGTGCCCATCTCCGCCCCAACGACTTCAGAGAGCTGGTTGGTGTATCCTCTGGGCGAGGATTTTATGTTGATCTCACGACAGGGTCGTGAAGTCAGTTTGGAGATTCAGTCGGAACTCCGAGAGCTTCTCTTGGAATCAAACACCGGTTCGAAGCGAGACCCTCATCAAGCACAAAGTTAACCAAATCAAACCTATGCCACACTCCTCACGCATCTCAAAAGAAAGTTCGTCGGTCTTCGGTCTGATTGCTTGGCTGGAAGCCACCCGAATCGTGCTGCCGCTGCGAGCTGTGGATTGCCGTTTTCAGGCCGTGGGGGAAACCGTCAGTGTGGAGATTCATCAGGTGTTCGTTCAGAGCAATCCAGAGGCTTTGGATTGCGAATATACATTCCCGCTTCCGACGGGGGCGGCTATTCATCGCTGCGAAGTGCACATCAACAAGCGAGTCTTAGTGGCCAAAGTCATGGAGGAAAACACCGCACGATCGCTTGCTGAAAAACAAAGGGCGTTGGGTCATCGCACTGCGTTGGTGACAGCCGTTCGCGAGAACCTGTTCACTTTGCAACTGGGTAATGTGCAGCCCGGCGATACGGTGACCGTGCGACTCTGCTATTTCGAGAGCATCCGGCGACTTGGCAATTGGGCATCGTTCCACATCCCCTTTTGTCCGGGCATCAGGTATGTTCCAGGTGAACCCCTGCTCAGGTCCCCATCGGGAAACGGAACGATCTCAGATACGGATCGTGTTCCAGACGCTTCAAAGATCAGTCCTCCACGTCTCGACCCTGACTCTGAGGATGCTGCTCGACTCTATGTGTCTGGTAGCCTCGACAATGCGCATAATGCTCTTGGGGAGGTGTCATCCCCGAGTCACCTGATCCTTGTGAAGGATTATGAGCGCGCATTTGGTGTCACACTTACTGGTTATGGAAGCCTCCCGGACCAGGATTTTGTTCTGCGATGGAAAGAACGAGATGTCGATGAGATCGATATTGCGGCCTGGTCATGGGTTGTGGGCGAGGACACCTACGCGATGGTGAGGATGTTGGCGCCCACGACTCCTCAAGGGATGGATGCCAAAGGCTCGGACACGAAGGGGCGAGATGTGTATTTTCTCCTGGACCGTTCCTTCAGCATGAGTGGATTGAAGTGGGACAACACTGCTCGCGCCTTTCTCGAATTTCTCAAGACGATGAGGGAAGGGGATCGAGCCTGGCTTACGGTGTTCAGCGCAAGCTTTCAGGATTTCAGCGAGAAGCCGCTTCGACCGGACGAGATCCTGAGTGATCGACGCGCCCAAGCGTTGGTTCAACTCGGAACGGATGGCGGTACGGAACTGGCTCCGGCTATGGCACACGTCATTGGACAGACCAAGAAGTTCTCATCCAACCGAGAGGCGGTCTTGATGCTGATCACGGATGGACAGGTTGGAAATGAAGAAGAGATTTTGAGTTTGGCTGCAAACGCGCCGGATCTGGCTATTCATGTGCTGGGCATTGATGTGACACCCAATGATTCGTTAATGAAAGGATTGGGTGATCGGGTCGGTAGTTCGTGGCATCCGATGCATCCCAACGATGATCTCGTTGAAACGGTCAAGCGGATGGGTGCGCGTTTGAGATCTCCCGCCTTTGAGTCCCTGAGCGTTGGTTCGGAGTGGGAACCTGCTGGCCCCTTGCCAACCCGAATCTACGCCGGCGAGGCTCGAGTCATGTGTCTGAAGAAGACGGGAGTCAGTCCAGGGAGTCTCGAACTCCGGGGGCAGAGTTCCCATGGAGAGTGGTCTGTCTTCAAACCCACTTTGCATCCGAGCCGTGAACTGGTTGAAAAGCTCTGGCAGAAGCATCGTATTGCAGCTTTGTTGTCGGAAGGAAGGACGACGGCTGCGGTTGAACTCGCGGTAGCGTGCAATCTGCTGTGTCGTGGGACATCGTTTATCGCCTGGGATGACTCGGAGAAAGTGGCAATCAGCAGTCGGAATATCTACAATCCCGCGTTGAGGACGATGTATAACAAGTTACCGAGTTACTTGATGGCCGGATGTTATGATAGCCCGCCGCCAGGGCCCCAGATTATGGACGGATTCGATTTAGATAGGGCCCGTGACAGAGACCACGAAACGATGGCTTTCGCAAGTGCTGGTGCCCAGTGGGAGGACAGCAAGAAGTTTGAAAGCTCCTCGGGTGCGGGAGGGCTTTGGGATGGGCTCGACAAACTTCCGACTCAACTTGAAGGGTTGGCTACAACCTTACGTTCGAATGCGGCTCGCAAGGCTTGGAGTAACCTGGTCCAGACCCTACTGCGGGCATTGGTTGAGCTGGGAGAGCGTAGAACTGAGAAACTAGCTGAGCTTGGACAGGTGATGAGATCGGCCGAATCGAGCGGAAAGCCTGCATCCCGGACCTTGCTAACCATCCTCGATTGGTTTGAGTCGTGGGTCTCAACCGAAGTGCATGATCCAGACCCAGCCAAAGTGGCGATCCTCAAAGCTAGAGCCGAGCTGATTAACATGCCATGAAGCAGTTCAAGCCCAACTATTCGACCACCGCTCGGATGCTCGGATAGGTCGGATCCGGACAGGGTTGTTCGTGACAGGAGGGGCCGAGCCCTCCAAGTCAGATTAGACAAAATCGCCTTGCGCGCGACTACACGGACATGATGAAAGCGATTCGTAGATCGCGCAGATCTTCCTCCGTGTCTTTCCTGTCATCTTCACCGTCTTTAATCTGCGGCATACCCGTAATCTGCGGACAACGAGAATGCGCTCCGGGCGCTACGACTTCCTAGCTTCATTTTGCCACGCTGCTGCTGCTGCTCCTATGAAACCGGCTTCGGGACCGGTCCCAGCGCGCAGAATCGGCAGGTCACGATGCACATCGGACCAGATGTGATTTCGGGTGGCAGCGATGAATTCATCCCAGAACAATCCTTCGCTCAGGCCCAACCCGCCTCCGATGATCACCGCTTCCGGATCCAACACGTTCACGAGCCATCCCACGGCAGATTCCAATGCCTCACCGGCTGATCGCACGACGAAGATGGCGTCCGGGTCGCCGGAAGCTGCTGCTGACATAACATCTTGCCCGCTCCGAGCTCCACCCGGGTGCAAGGCGTTGTAGCGCGCCACCAACGCAGGTCCGGCTGCGAGCTCTTCAAGTGTCCGGCGGTTGATGTGCCCACAATTTCCACATGGAATACTGAGCGGACTGCTCGCCATCGTTCCAGTTGCACCTCGCGCACCCATGAATGGAGTCCCATCCAACATCAGGCAGGACGCAATGCCCGTCCCTACCGTCACATAAAGGAACTGGCGGAAGGGTTTCCCTGCGCCAAACAACGCCTCCGCCCGAGCAGCCGCCCGCACATCGGCATCGATCATCGTTGGGGCGATCGAACCCAGCCGTTCGGCAACCGGCAGGTTTTGCCAATCGATGGCGTTCGCACTCAGTATCCTGCCCTGGGGCGAAACGAGTTCACAGAGCCCCAAGCCGATGCCCTCCACGGGCGTCCCCGATCGGTCTGCTTCCGCAGCCAGGGATCGGGCGAGACTTTCGACGTCATCCAGCACGGCGATGCCGCCTCGGAACGCTTGCGTCGGGATCGTCCGTTGCGCGTGGATGATTCCCTCAGGAAATCGGACCACGCCCGCGGCGACTTTGGTGCCACCGATGTCGACTCCCAATGCATTGAAGCTGCGGTTCACAGGACGAAGAACAGAGGGGCAGGGGGATTGTTCATTATGCGCAAGTCATTCCCTGGGCGAGAGCCTTGATGTAAGCCGCGTTGCACCCACAACAACCTCCGAGGAAACCGATGCCTTCGGCTTTTGCATTACGCCCGAAGTTGAGGAATTCGTTGCGCGACACCTGGATTGTCTCCAGATCTTCAGGAAACTCCGGCAGTCGGGTGAAGCTGTGGCAACTGTCCGTTGTGTGAAACGCAGCGGGTTGGGCAGCTAGAGGCACATGGGTTGCTCCACGCATCTGCTGGAGCAGACTGAGCATACGCTTCGGATCCTGCTCGCAGTTGGCACCGACTGCGATCGCTCCCAGGTCGGTCATCACCTTGGCACACTCAGCGGGTGTGTATCCATCGGTGCACTTGGAGATCAACGGGCGGAAGCTCATGGTGGCCACTGCGGGGAGGTTCGCCGCGGCTGCGCACTCCAGCGCAACCTTCATCTCCGCCAGATGGAAGAATGTCTCCAGGATCAGGAAATCCACACCCGCATCTTTGAGCAGACGGATTTGCTCTGCGATATGATCACGGGATTTTCCAAGGGATTCCATGCCTTCCCGTTCAGTGAGTTGAGTGCGCGATACGCTGCCTGCCACCAGCGCTTTTCCGTCGGCGACTTCTCTCGCGAGTTTCACCGCCGCGGCGTTGATGGATTCCGTTTGGGCCCCATATCCGGCGCGGTTGAGTTTTTCCCGGGTGCCGAAAAACGTGAGGGCCTGGAGAACTTGCGAGCCTGCGTGAAGGAACTCGCGATGCAGTTCACGAAGTGCGTCGGGATTTTCAACTGCCACCTCCGGGGTGAACTGTCCGCTGCCGCGCCCGGTGCCGACGGTTTCACGCCCGGAACCGCTATCCACGTAGCCACGGCGTTCGAGTTCGATCAGGTAACCGCCGTCGCCGAGGACCACGCCGGATTGTAGGAGTTCTATGATGTTTTTCATGCTGGTTGATTCGGAAAAATGATGGATGGGGAGTCTAGTGCTCTCGTGTGCGGTCATGGAGACGGTGGGCTGCTTCCTGCGGAGCAGGTTCGGAAAGGGTTGGCAGGGCAAACGTGGTCTCAAGCGCGATGGAGCGTCCCTCACGTCCTGATTCCTTGGCCTTGATCATGATCTCAAGCACGTGACGTGCGTGCTGGGGTGTGACTCGTGGGGCTGTCCCTTCACGGACACAATCCACGAGGTGGTTCAGACCGTCGGCCCAGGGCCAGTCAGGCTGTGTCTCCTTGAAGACCTGCCAGCAACCAGTGCTGTTTTGGAAAAGTTCATAGCCCTCGGGATCCCAGTCGTCCCCGAGCATCTGAATGGTTCCTTCGCTGCCATATACTTCCAGCGCGGGTGAACGGTACTGCTGCATCGTGAAACCACACGTGATGACCCCAAACGCGCCACCTCCGAAGTCGAGCAAGATCTGCGCGTTGTCCTCAGCCTCGACCTGCACGGGGCGGCCTCTGACTTCGCGCTCAGGGATCGCCACGCCCGTCATGGCTGTCACTCGCTTCGCCGCTCCCAGGAGGCCGGTCATGCTGGTGAGGCAGTAAACCCCAAGGTCGAACAGGCAGCCGCCGCCTTCCTTGTAGAACCAATCCGTCCAGTCGGGGCCTGCCCAACCATAGCGCGCTCGGGCGGAACAGGGCTTGCCGATCTCGCCGTTACGAATCCTCCGGGAGAGAATCTGGAAGGTGG
>VHDG01000148.1 GCA_016871475.1 Verrucomicrobiota bacterium | reverse complement strand
CAATCGTCCACGCTCCGCCGAAGGCTTCTGCGCAGGGGCCAGCGACGCATTCGGATTGCCCTCTGTGGCAACGGCGAACAGCGCAAGAAAAATCCAGCAGTGAAAACCCAGACGCATCCGCGAACCCTATCCAGCAAAGGAAGGCTGTCCAACAAATCTGTTGAAAAGCCTCCCAAAGCGCCAGCCATCACGGCTGCCGACGGCTGCCGAGATCTGGATCGAAGCCGGACGCGCCGTTCGTTGTCCACCTTTCAGGGTGCCCCCCCTGGGATCGCTGGCGTCCCCGCCGGCCTGCAGGCTGCCCGTCCCCGAGGCCGAACGCGCTGAACCCGCGCAGCCTCAAGAATGAACACCAAGCCGGGACGCGGGCTTTGCGAATCGCGACAATCCTGCGGTCAGGGAAGCGCCTGGAGCCAGACACGGGCGCGATAGAATCGGTCAGGAGTACCCACGGCTGCCCGATGACGAATCTCACCGGAATCAGCAACAAGGTTGGTCGAGCCCTCGACTCCACTCCACATCGCCGTGACAAGATTCGTGTTGTACTCAAGCGAGTAGCGCCTCTGCAGACCGAGGTAGCCAATTCCAGATGCAGGTCGGCTCCGAAAACTGACGACTTGTCCCGTCGCCTCGGACTTGATCGTCAATCGAAGCGAATCGGCAGGATCAGTCGGACTCGTTCCCGCAAGATACTCAGCAAAGTTCCCGGTCCCATCACGATCCAGATCCCCGTCGCGACCCTGGTCCAGATTGCCAAACACGGCATTCTCCCAGGCGTCAGGCAAACCATCGTTGTCCGAATCAGGAAGCGCCGAGCCGAAGTCCAATCTCGTGAACTTCCCACGCGCTCCGATTTGAATCGTCTTCGAATCCAGCATGTCTTCGGCATCCATCACGACGATGAAGACGGTTTCTCCAGTCCCCGTGCTCGCGGCGGAGGTCGGCGTCAACGACTCCAGGGGGATTCGAAGGGAATAGAAATCCCCTGCCCCGGCCAGTTCACCCATCTGATACTGGGCGATCGCAGGTCCGTTCAGACTTCGTCGGGCTTCCACCGTAATCATGAAGTCCTGAGCCGTGATCGCCTGGCCGCGGATCGAGATCATTCCATAGATCACGTTATCCGGTTCACGAATCAACGCCGAGGCCTTGAAGTTCCACAGGCAGGCCATTGAAAGAAGTGCCGCCACAACAGCCAGCGCTCTGCCCGAACTCAGCAGTTTGGATATGTGCTTCATAGAATTCTTGGAATGAAGTGTGTGTTTAGTCGCCGGAGTAGGAATAGGTTTGGAAGTACAGCTTGATGTCCGAGACGGACTCGATCAGGGCCCGCAGCCCCTCATTGGGATCTGCCAGCAGGGTTCCGCCTGGAATGATCAGGAGCCATTCAGTGTTCCAGGCGCTTCGACCGGTCAGCCTGGTGTCGTTAGTAAGATCCTGCTCGCTGTAGGCACCGCTGTCGTGCCTCGCTGGAAAACTCCCGTAGCGTCGTATGTCAACGAAACTGCCCGCGACGGAGTTCATCATCGGGATCCACTTGGGATCGACGAGATCACTGGCACCGATGGGGAAAGGCGCAGGAATGGCCTGATCCAAAATGCGCCACTCCCGGGTCTCGAGAGTGTCACCGCTCGGCGCACGCTGCACATCCATGCCCACAGGCACCAGATAGAGCCTCGGAGTCTGGGAGATCTGCGCTCCATCCGAGTCGCTAAACCAGACTCCTGCTCGGGCAATCTTCGTCGAGAACTGGGTGGGGTCATAGGCGCTGTCGCCACCCGCAAGCGGCCATCCGAAGAAGTTCAGGCCGAAGGTGATCGTTGTATTAAACCGGACAACGATGCCCGGCTGGCGACCGAGCTGCTCACTGGCGAACGGACGGCAGTAGCGGCGGAACTCGGGAACATCCCAGAGATTTGGAACGCGAGCCCTGGTCAGAACCTCCCGCCAACGAGCATCGGACGACGCGTTGGCTTTTTCAGCCCGGGCGAGCTCTTCCAGCTCTTCCGGCGTGGAAGCAACTCCATCAGGCCCCAAGTCAGGCCGGATGCGACCTCTAACCCGGAAAAGCTCCTCCCGGAGCGAGAACCGGGTGTCAGCAATCTGAGGAGCGATCACTCCGAATCGTGGCTTGAGCACTTCCCAGTTGGCAGACAGACGTGCCAGAGGATCCGCCAGGCCTCGGGTCCCAACCACCGGATCGGAGTCAGTAAGTTCGCCAATGCTTCGCTGCCGAACGATAACCGTAGTCCGGCGACCTCACATCCGGAGGCGGTGATGGCGAAAACCTGAACTCCATCGTCCTCACCACTTCATACGCCTCCTCCTTAAACCTGCTGTACGAGGCGTCCAGATTGTCGTGATCCGGGTGATACTTGTGCCGGAAGGGATTCGAGGGCGATTGCGAGGGAAGCCGGATGACAGCCTTCAATACATTGGTCCCGCCCGGTGAACCTTCCATCGCCAGGAAGTTTGCAGCAGGGGTGCTGGGGAAATCGTAGCTGACGGTGCTGAAGCGTCTGCCAAACGGTGAACCATCTCGCAAGGTTGCCCCCTGAAATTGTGGAAACAACGTCTCATCTGTCAGCAGAGCGTAGCGCCCCGGGATCTGAAGCCTCTGAAACCCATTGGCATCGGCAGCACTCACCCCGTCGCGCCAGAGCTGAACGACTTCCTTGAGCAACCGGGCTACTCCCTGGGAATCGACGTGGATCAGAAGTCGGAGAGTGAACTCCCCTCCTGAGGTTTGAGGGATTGTCTTGTTGGTGGGCGAGTTCACGTCGTTGATCGCGTTGACGGAAGCGGAGCCAATCCAAAGTCCGGCCAAACTTCGAGCGGTTGCCGGATCATTGCCATCCGCAAGCGTGGGTCCCCCAGAAACACCCCGTGTTGCCGTGCTCGGTATTCAAATTCGTGTGCCCGCTCCATCCGTAAGCTCGACGGTGGTGGCATGATTCGAGCCGGTCATGGCTGCACGGCGAATTCCAAAATCCCATCGTATCCGCCCGCTCCCGGCGATGCTCTGACGGCGGGTGTTGGTGAGTACCGCCCATTCCACTCCGTTGCTCGGAGAAAAGTAGGCCGTGCTCAAGAGCTTGGCCGAACTGAGATCGCGGACCTCAGCGGTTGCCGGGGACGTCGATCCATTCCGAATCTCCAGGCTGATCCTCTCGGTTGCCTGACCAAAATCCAAACCATCGCCGACCAGCAGATCAGGAACAATCGGAGCGATGAAGTCTGAGGCCCCACGGGAGAAAGCCCAGTAAGCCTCACCCGGCTGAATGACTTCGGCGCCCGAGACCTGCGACCACACCCCGGAGGCGTTGAGCCGGAAAAACCTTTCCAGCCTTTGGAGGGACGCATCGAAATGCGCGGAGGAGTTGCGGAAGAAGTTTTGGAAAGTCGGAGGACGTGCGGGATCCACGGGAAAACCGCGGAGGTTAAAGTTGTCAGGCTCCCAGCCGGGAATTCTCAAAGAAGGTCGCCCGGCCACGGAGAGAGTAAAAGGAGCCGTGGCATTGATGAGGTAGGCGCGGTTGACCTGGACGCCATAGAGATCGTTGTTGAGAGCCTCAACCTTGTTGGTCGGAACAAAGACCAGCCAGCGTTCGCGGTTCCACACCGGCTCGTTCACATTCTGAATAAAGTCTGCAGCGGAGGGACGTCCACGAAATGTCCAGACAGACTCAATCGGTCTCCCTGCAAAAAGCACAGCGGGGCGCGGGTCGGCTGGCGCGACTTCGAGCCAGATGGAATTCCAGCCCGCCCGCAGGTTGAAGGTCTGTGTGACGGATTGCCCTGCGGCGTCCTGCGGTCGAAACATGGTGATCAGCCCCATCCCAAGCAGAGCAAATACCCGCCACGTGCGTACAACACCTCTGAACAAACAAACTCGAGTCATCATAGGGTTAGCGGTTGCACGCTGACAGTGCGTCCGACACAGAGCGGGAGGCAAGGCGAGTCCTATCATCCGAAAGGAGAGTTACGTCGTGCTTGACACGCTCCCGTTTCCAAGTGTTTTTCGCGAGCCCTCCGGGACTACGCGAAACACTTCTTACAACCCAGCAATAACACCTCGTTGAGGGCTTGAAAAACAAACCCGGGGTAGGAAATCAGATGAGTTCTGCTGTGGTGCTACCGGGGGGTGGAAACTGACGAGCCTGTCGAATGCGCCACTGAGGCTGCGAGGTCGGCGAGATGCCTGGCAGGTTGACGAAGAGCCTCCTCCAAAGTGGTTTGATCCGGCACTAGCGTTGCCACTCGAGTAAAACGTGCAGCCAAGCCAGGCTCACCGTCGGTGCCTCCACCCAAGGCAATGCAGGGTTTCCCCAACTCAGCACAAAGATGCGCAATGCCTCCCGCTCCCTTGCCCATCAAGGTGGTTCTATCGATCTTCCCCTCGCCGGTGATCACCAGATCCACTTCCTGGATTCGCTTAGGAAGCCCGGCCTTCTCTGCGTACAAGTCAAAACCCGGCACGAGTCGCGCCCCAAGAAACACTGCCAGCCCGTAACCAAGTCCACCCGCTGCTCCCGCGCCAGGCAGCCGTTCGATGCCCGCCTTCTCCCGGCTGGACATCCCAGCCTGCAATGTTCCCAACGCCGCCTCAGCTCTCTCAAAATCGCCGGGCTTCAACCCTTTCTGAGGTCCGTAGCATCGCGTGCAACCTTCCTCACCCAAAAGCGGGTTACGCACGTCCACCGCCACAAGGATCTCACCCAGAGAGATGGATGTCGCAGGCGGCTCGCATCGACTCATCCGCCGCTCGAACCCGGCCGCGGACTCGTCCCCCCCCTTGAACTGACCTGCCCGCTCCCCGACAAGTTCCGTCCAGGACGAGATGGGCTCATTCCTTTGATCCAAAAACTTCCATCCAACCGCGCGGGCCATGCCGAAACCGCCGTCATTGGTCGCGCTTCCTCCGATTCCGATCAAACACCGCAGCGGCCGGGCTTTGGCGCATTCCTCCAGAAGCATTCCCACGCCAAAAGTGTCCAGGACGAACGGATGAAAAACCCCGGATGGCAACTGGGCCAGCCCGTTGGCCTGGGCGGCTTCGATAACCGCAGTCCGGCTCTGTTCATGGAACCACCACGATGCCTGGATCGGACGGCCCGCAGCGTCGATCACCTTCGTGACGCGCTCCTCAGCACCCAACAAACCTGCGAGCAAAAATCCAAAACCGTCCCCTCCATCGGAGATTGGCACCCGCTCGATGCAGTCCAGAGGACGCGTTCTTCTCCAGCCCTCTTCAATAGCCGCAGCCACCGCGTCAGCGGAAAGGCTGCCCTTGAATTTGTCGGGAGCAATCAGGATTCGCATAAGGTCAATGACTGGGTCCGGACGGTCGGGGACGCTTTACACTCCTCCGCCAGGAGGCTTGAGGCGCGCGCGCTTGAACTGGTTCCGCTCTTGGAGATTTCGTTCCTGCACCTGGTTGCGCATCTCGCTCCCGGCGGTCTCCAGCATCCGGATGAAGTTCTCACAGCCACAGGTCATCCCGCCCACGGCCCGGACCGTGTCGCGCTCCGCGAGATCCTGCGTCACCACCAGCACATCTCCGTAAGCACTCAACCGATGCGCCGCGCGTTCGATGATCTGGTCAGCCGTCTGACCCGCTCGCGAATAGAGAATCTCCACCTCCCGCGTGGACTGCTCCTCAGCGGAGCCGATGGATGGACGGTTCCCATCGAACACCACGGTGATCGGAGTTCCCGTCGAATCGTGGTAACGCGTGAGCGCGCGAACAAGCTCATCACGGGCTTCAGCGCTATGACGCGCCCGCCCCGGAGCCAGCTCGGTCCAGTAATGAAGCAAGCTGTATCCATCCACGAGTATGCGCACGACTGCCACGCGCCGAGGATGCCCAAGGTCGTTGGAGACGCAATCCAAAGTCGGGCCTGATCATTAGAACCCTCGAAAAATATTCCTGTCCCCAATCTTCCTGTCCGAAATCAAACCGAACCCGATTCGACAGGAATATTTGGGACAGGAAGATGGGTCAGACGAATGGATGTCAGAGTGGAGGAGCAATACAGGCGAAAATGTTGGAGGAATGGCATTGTGGCTGGGAGCGCTGGCGTCTCGCCGGCCTCTGAGTTCCGCATCGCCTGGTGCCGGCAGGATGCCAGCGCTCCCAGGGTCGGCTACCGTGAAGTCGTTCATTTGACGAGCGTCCCCGTCCCCTTCCCCTCGTAATCGTAATCGTAATCGGCTGTTGCTCCTCGGTGCCATGGATTGCGCAGAAGAGTGAGAACCACGGAACACTCGGAACACTCGGAACACTCGGAAAGAAAACCGGTCCGGTCATTCCTTCTTTTCCGTGTCGTCCGCGTGCTCCGTGGTCCATCGCGGTTTTCAGGCTCGAGGGGGCAGTCCGTGCGTCGTCGATTACGATTACGACTACGAGGGGAACGGAGGGGAACGGGGGGGGGAGTAAGATACCCCCATGCTCAGGCAGGCCCCAAAGGCGAACTTGCCAGCCACGATGGGGGGTGAATAAGGTGCCGCCCAGCAGGGCATCGCCCACGCGACCCTGACAGGCCATATGAACGCGCGCACCATCGTCCCGGGGTTGATTCTGATCAACTTGGCGCTTGTCGCAGCTCTTGCCTTTCTCCTGACCCGCGAACCTGGGACCCAGCCGCTGGTGCAGACCGTCCTCCAGACCAACACCCTCACTCGCGTCGCCGTCCGGAAGATCAACTCCACCAACTTCTGGGCCACCGCCCCCCAGTTCCACTGGAGCAGTCTGGAATCCACCAACTACCAGGAATACATCCTCAAGCTGCGGGCCGTTGGTTGCCCGGATGAAACCATCCGCGACATCGTGATTGCCGATATCGCGAAGCACTTTGCTCAACATCGGGCGACCCTCAGATCGCCCACGAGGCGGTCCGAGTTTTGGAAGCCCACCCCGTCCGAATCCCGGAACATGCGGAGTGCCCTGCGCTCCCTGAATGCGGAGCAGCGGAATCTCGTACGACAGCTCCTCGGCACCGATCTGGAACAGGAGTTGGTGAAGTTTAGTTCCGAGCCTGCCGCGGGAGAGATTGATCTGGCTTTCATCGCAGCGGGCAAGACCCCGCAAGTCGCGGCCATCCTCAGCCGCTACAAGATGATGGAACAGGACCTCCATGAATCGAGCGCCGGGTTCTGGTCCGCTCAGGATGATCGGGAGCTTGAAGAATTGGAGCGTCGTCAGCTGGATGAGCTGCGGGAGATCCTGAGCCCCCAGGAGTTTGAAGAATATGAGCTGCGCCAGTCCCGCCTGAGCGATGATCTGCGTGCCGAGCTCGAAGGCATGGAACCGACCGAGGAGGAGTTCCGAAAACTTTTCCGCCTCCGCAAGGAGGAGCAGGCAGCATCGGCCGGGCGTTCCGACCCCGGCGAGGAGGAAGATGCCGATTTTGCGGACGCAAAAGCTTCGGAGGCCCGAGAGCTCAGAATGCGCGAAGCCCTCGGGGAGGAACGATTCAACCAATACGTTCGCTCACAGAACTCCGACTACCGTGCCCTTCACAATCTGGCGGAACGATTCAACATCGGGCAGGACACGGTAAACCAGGCCTTCGACTTCATCTCGCTGGGTCAAGAGCAGGCCCAGCAGCTGCTGGAGGATGGTTCGTTGGATCCAGAGCGTCGCGAGCAGGCGCTCGCTGAGATTGCGGAGGAGTCGGCCCGAACCCTCCGCAACCTCCTGGGTGCCGAGGTCTATCCCTACGTGCGGGGAAGCATTGGTGGCTCCCTGTTTCAATTTGCGCGCTGAGCTTGTATGCGCTTTCCGACCCCCCTGCTCTGGCTGTCTCTCAGCCTTTGTATCGATCCAGCCGGAGCATCCCCGCCCACACAAAACTCCCGCCCGAACTCCAGGCCCGCGGCCCGCTGGGCGATTTCCTCGGTTCATCCTGTAGCGACAGATGTGGCCTCCATGGTTTTCCAACAGGGCGGCAATGCCGTCGATGCGGTCGTGGCGGCGGGGTTGACCCTGGGGGTTGTGGATGGTCACAACTCCGGGATTGGTGGAGGCTGCTTTCTCCTGCTCCGCAAGCCCAACGGGCAGATCCTGGCCTACGACGGAA
>VHDG01000147.1 GCA_016871475.1 Verrucomicrobiota bacterium | reverse complement strand
TAAGCGACGAACAACGAAGCACTTCGCAAGAGGATCAAGCAAATGGCCGCTGGCCTACTGAATCGTTCCGGCTTAGAGACGGTGCTCCTCGGCCACGTCTCCAGTGCTTGGAAATCACCTCCCCGCGCCATACCTCAACTCGATTTGCGCTCAATAAAGCACCCGATATTTGCCAGACACCACACGACCTCGGATATACCTGCAGCCGATTCATCTGAACCTGAACTCCTTTTGGACTGAAGCACAGCAACGACGTTTTTGTTCTAACGACTGCTTCACTCATTCTATCTCGACCGCCTGTGGTAGGGGATGATGCGTCCAACAAATCTAACCCTACACACTGCGCATGAACGGAGAAGATCCCGACTCGCGCCCGGTCGGAAACGACGTCGAGATCAACGCCGTCAGCCCAGCACCGGATGGCAGCATCGTTCTGGATGTCGCCTGGGATGCACCCGGCGAGGTCGCGGGTAACGGGCATCAGCCTGCGGCCAACGCGATTCGGCTCGTGGAAGTCGTCGAAGTGTTCTCCTCCATCCAGATCAGTTCAGTCTCCAACAACGGGGCAACCCTTGAGGTTTCCTGGACGTGTGGAGCAGCCCCTTTCCAAGTCCAACGGCGTAACCTGCTCGGTGCAGGTGGTTGGACAGACATAGATGTCCCCCAGGGTAGCAGGACGATCAGCCTCTCGATTAACGGAGGAACGGAGTTCTCCCGCGTCGTCGGGCAGTGATCTGAAGAGGCTCCCCACATAAAACGCTCCGTTGGACGGCGGAGTTGGATGGTGAAGTTGGGAGACAGGGAGCCTGCGTCGCGACACGTGACGCAGGCTCTTTCCGTTCCTTGAAATCCATCCGACCACAGGCAGCTCACCCTTGCTTTTGGTGGCACAGGCCCACCCTGAATATCATCAGATTAGAATCATCCTTGAAACAGGCCAGTTCCACCCGGAGATTGCCGAGGTCATGCCAAAACCAAGTCGAAAACAGTCGGCCCGTCCGCCCCAAGCCAGCGGAACCGTGGGTGGAGGGGGGCGCAAGAACAAGCCGCGCGAGAAAACGTCCGCCGGCCTATGGGTGACGCTGGGCTGCATCGCCGTGGCTGTGGCGGGGTTCTTTTCCTTCAAACAATCCCAACGCCCGGCTCCAAACGACGGAACCACATCGCGCGTCACTCCCGCCGCCACACCCTCATCCCCTGCCTCAAACACCTCCAGTGGCGCCACCAACGTCGCCGTCGACGCCTCCGGAGGAACCACATCGGATGCCAGCGCACAGCTTCCCACGAGCGCTGTGAAGTCAGCCTTGATGGTCACGGTTGAGCTCGACTTTGACGGGCCGGTGCCCTCGATCGCGGAAGGTTTGCGATACATCGAGCGGGTGCACAAACCTGAGGATGGCCAGGGCCGGGTGTTCTCAATCCTCGACGCTTACGGCGGCGCGACACCGGACGGGAAGCAACTTCACATGTCGATGCATCTGAGCATGGAGAAGCCTGGGATTGGGTCACTGGTGTTCAAGAGAACTGGAAAAACGTTGTGGAGCAGCCGGATTGTCCCTGCCCCGGACGGAACCCGGCTCTCTCAACCCCAGGGCCTGACGATTCTTTTCGACAATGGCGAAGGGAAACTGCTGACCGTGGATGGATCCACGAATCCTTCGACGATCATGGAAGCCGGGGTCAAGGAAGCCGGCTTGCCGGTGATGCACCTCTGGCCGGAGGAGGCTGTGCGCGAGATGACATTTCTCTACAGCGGATGCGGATGTCCGGTGAAAGTGATGGCACAACGGAAAGGCGGACGCATCCTTCGCACTTCAGACACCCCTGTGCTATTCCCCGATGATCCCGATGCCCTTCAAGTAATTCATCACCTGATGGGTTGGTAGGGAACACGATGACAACGGGAAGCGGCTCGACCGGATGACGAGAAGGGAAGAAGCCCCGGGCCTTTAAATCTTCCCGGTCTTCGCACTTGGACCTGCCTGCCAGTGCTGCTATAGCCACGGCATGAAATGGTTTTGCATCTGGATGTTCATCGGGATCTCGGCAGGGGCCAGTTCTATCGATGACTTCATCTCGCAGGCCCGACACAAGCACGGGGAATTCGGTGAACGCGCCGCCCGTTTTCTCACAGATCATATGCCGGAGGCAGATCGCAACTCTGTTTCCGCCTCGTTTCTCACCGAGAACCTCGACCTGTCCTTGGAAGCCCGCAAACAGTTCGCCTGGGCCAGTTCTGTCCCCGAGGATATTTTCTTCAACGACGTGCTTCCCTATGCGGTTTTCGACGAAACACGTGATCCGTGGAGACGCGAATTCCGGGAGCGAGCGGCTGGCATTGTCCGAGGTTCACGCACCGCCTCTGAGGCCGTGCAGGCGCTCAATCGCGAACTCTTCAACCTGATCAAAGTCCACTACAACACCGGCCGCAAACGACCCAACCAGAGCGCAAAGGAATCCATGGAGCTCAGGATGGCCACGTGTACCGGCCTGTCCATTATCCTGGTCAACGCATGCCGCGCAGTAGGCATCCCGGCAAGGGCCGTCGGAACCCCCTTATGGACGAACAAGCGGGGCAATCACACCTGGGTGGAGATCTGGGATGGCGACTGGCATTTCACGGGCGCAGATGAATATGACAAAAATGGGCTGAACCGCGGATGGTTCACCGGCGATGCCTCAAAGGCCGACGCCCAGGAGCCGAGACATGCGATCTATGCAACTTCGTGGAAGAAGGAGGGGCTCGCTTTTCCGATGGTATGGGCACGCGGAAGCACACAAGTCGCAGCCGTGAATGTCACATCCCGCTACGCCAAACCAGACGTGAACCCCGCTCAATCCTCGTTATCTCACCTCGGAGTGAGGTTGTTTGACACCCAGGGAGGTTCACGCATCGAGGCTGAAGCGCAGGTCGTAGGACTGATGGGTGAGTTGCTTGGTCAGGGTCAGACCAAGGCAGGTCGAGCAGATCTGAACGACATGTTCAAACTCGAACTTCCCGTCGGCACTCGAGGCTGGGTTCGTTTACGCCATGAGAAACGCTGGCGCGAGCTGCCTTTCGGTCCATTGCCCCCAGGTCATTCCACGCTCGATGCTCGTTGGAATCAGATGACTCCCCCCTCGAACACGATCCTGGCGATCGAGAAGTGGCTCCGGCTGCCGGAGTCCGAACGGGATCGTTCCAGTCGTCCCTTATCGCGGTCCCTCACCCGTGCAGAAGGTGAGCGCGTGGTTCAAATGTTTGCCGCTTCGCAACTCGCCAGCATTCGCACGAATCGAAGTGATGAGATCCATCAACAAAGCATCACCGTGGAGGGCAAGACCCTCCGCTGGATGTCGAAGACCTTTGGCACCGCGACGAACGGAGGCAGAAGCCTCTGGATCTCGATGCACGGCGGCGGAAATGCGCCGGCTGCACTCAACAACCGTCAGTGGACCAATCAGCTGGGCTTGTACCAACCCGCTGAGGGAATCTATGTCGCCCCCCGGGCTCCCACCGACACATGGAACCTCTGGCATCAAGGGCATGTGGATGTGCTGTTCCAACGTCTCATCGAGAATTATGTCGCGGCTGGAGAGGTGAATCCTGACAAGGTTTATTTGATGGGCTACTCGGCTGGGGGCGATGGAGTCTGGCAGCTGGCTCCTAGAATGGCGGATCGATTCGCAGCGGCTGCGATGATGGCCGGCCACCCCAATGAAGCATCGCTGCTGAGCCTTCGAAATCTGCCCTTCGCCCTTTTCATGGGAGCCAACGACAGTGCGTATCAGCGCAACAAGGTGGCAGCCGACCGGGCATCTCAGCTTGAACAGCTGCAGAAACAGGACCCGGAGGGTTATCGCCACATGGCCCGCATTTACGAAGGCGAGGGTCATTGGATGAATCGGAAGGATGCCGAAGCCTTGCCTTGGATGATGCAGTTCTCAAGAAACGCATGGCCCAGGCGGATCGTTTGGAACCAGGACGACGTGACGCATCATCGCTTTTACTGGCTGCTCCTTCCGGAAAGCCACAAGCCAAAGGCCGGCGACAAGATCGTTGCCTCAGTGGAAGGACAACAGATCCAGCTGGAGGGTGACATCCCCGCCGGAACATCGCTGAGGCTTTCAGATGCATTGGTGGACCTTGATCGTTCCATCGTGATCCTGGTCAATGGAAAGAAGAAGTTCTCCGGCAAAGTGAAACGCCAGGCCGCAACGGTCATCTCAAGCCTGAGCCAACGCGCAGACCCGGCGACTGCAGCCACTGCACTTCTGTCCATCCCTCGTTAAACTAACTTGGCAAGAGCAGAGAGAAGGCGCGTTTCACAATCTTCGAGTCACACACGACGCCCTGGGAAAGCGGTAGAGGACTACCGCACTCCATGACGCTTCGCGAATCCCTACCCTCTCAGGAAGTCCGTCAGGTCTTGGAGTGCGCCAGTCCTCCGCCTACGCGGCGCGACGGCGGCTGGCGCTTTGACCGTCGGCGCACGAGAGACATCAGCCGAAACAGAGTCCTCTGGCACACGACGTCATAGGAACATTTGAAGGGCGGACGGACGCGACAACGACAGGAATATTCAAGACCGGAAGCTGATAAGACAATTTTCCTGTCCCCAATGTTCCTGTCATTGAATCGGGTGGACTTGCCCATTTTTTTTGCGAGTTCTCCTGCCGGCGTCAGAATCCCCGGATCACTGGACTCGAAAAGCAGTCGAACCGGGACATTTCGACCGCGCACCCAGAGAGAGAAGGCTCAAAAAAACCCTACGCATTATGCGGAAGGCAAGTTAGGGTCTCCCCCTTCGCGAAACAGCGCATGACATCAAAACTATTCTCCGAACTCGGACTCTCCCCCGAACTGCTTAAAGCCATCGACCGCCTTGGCTTTGAACAAGCCTCTCCCATCCAGGCAGAAGCCATCCCCGTCCTGATGGGTGGCGACGATGCCGTGGGGCAGTCCCAAACGGGATCCGGGAAGACCGCAGCGTTCGGCATACCCGCCGTGGAAAAGGTGGATGTCTCGCGTCGAGAGGTGCAAATCCTCATTCTCTGCCCCACCCGGGAACTCGCCGTCCAGGTCTCCGAGGAAATCCACAAACTGGCCTTCTTCAAACGTGGCGTTCACGCTCTCCCCATCTACGGAGGCCAGTCCTACGAGCGTCAGTTCGCCGGGCTAAAGCAAGGCGCCCAGATCGTGATCGGCACCCCAGGCCGGGTGATGGATCACATGAACCGGGGGACTCTGCGCCTCGATACCGTACGGATGGTGATCCTCGATGAAGCCGACGTGATGCTCAACATGGGCTTCCGCGAGGACATGGAGTTCATTCTCCAGGCGGTTCCCTCTGAACGTCAGACGGTGTTTTTCTCAGCCACCATGCCGAGAACCATCCGGGAGCTGATCGATACCTATTCCAAGTCCCCCAAGACCATCGCCATCCAGCAGAAGGCCCTCACCGTGCCCACGGTGGAGCAGACCTATTACGAAATCGAACGGCGCCAAAAGATCGATCTCCTCACACGGTTGATCGACATGCATGACCTCAAGCTCGGAATCGTGTTCTGCAATACCAAGCGAATGGTGGATGACCTCGTGGATCACCTCAATGCCATGGGCTACTCGGCAGACCGACTGCATGGCGACATGAGTCAGGCCATGCGTGATCGTGTGATGCAGAAGTTCCGCAAATCGGGGCTCGAGTTTCTCGTCGCCACGGATGTTGCCGCACGAGGCATCGACGTGGACGACGTGGAGGTGGTGTTCAATTACGACCTTCCTTATGACGGTGAGGATTACGTGCATCGCATTGGTCGAACCGGACGAAAGGGTCGGACCGGACGGGCGATCTCCTTTGCGTCGGGTCGTGAGGTCTTTCAGATCCGCAACATCGAGCGTTACACGAACACACGGATCCATCGGGGACGTCCGCCCTCTGCTGGAGAGGTGGAGGAAGCACGGACAAACGCATTGCTGGACAAGCTGCGGCAGACCCTGAAGAGCGGCGAGTATAAGCGACAGGATCACCTCGTGGAGGTGTTGCTCGAAGAGGGGTTTGCGTCCACCGATATCATTTCTGCCTTGCTCCACCGGTTTCAGGTGGGAGACGAGACAGCCGCCACAGCCAAGGGAAAACCTGCGCAACCGCTGGCTCGTCCCCAGGACTTTGGGAACGAATCACGCCCTGGAAGACCGGGGGGCGATCGATACCAGGACCGCCGGGAGAGATACGAGCGGGAGCCTCGCTCTCCGAGAGCCGACGGATTCCATGGAAAGGATTTTGCAGGTGGTGAAAGGAGGGAAAACCGTGACCGCAGACGGACGTCTCCACATCAGGCGCCCCCAGCGCCTCTGGTAGAGCACAAGCCACAGCCGGCACGCTCCTCCGCACCGAAGCCCGCAGCACCTCCTGCCAAACCCGCTGAGGTCGTCAAGCCAGCCGGGGAACCCGCTCCCGCTCCGCAGATCAGCAAGCAACCAAAGCCGAGCCGTCGCACCGCCGGTGGCCAGACCCGGTTGTGGATGAACATGGGCGCCCTGGACGGGATGACATCGACAGAACTGCTGCAATCAATCTCGGGGGGGACAGGATTGCCGGCGAAGGTTGTTGGCTCCATCGATATCCGCGATCGGCATTTATTCGTGGATGTAAACACTGAGAACGCCAACTCAATCCTATCCACTCTCAGCCGCGCGGAGATCATGGGGCGAAAAGTGAAGATCAAGATCGCGTAGCAGGATGTCTCAGCCCTGGCTGACGGCTACAAATCGTCAGGCCGTCGCCAGAGGTAGACAGCGTAACCCAGGGAACCGATCAGGGTCATAGCCGCGGGCACGAGCAGAATCGAGTAGGACCAGATGTCAAAACCAGCCGCCCCCGCGGCTCCGCCAACAACGAAGCCACTAATGATGATTCCGGACAGCTTGAGCCGCGGCAGGTCCAGGGGCTGGCCGCGAAGCAAATGTCCAAGGGAGATCCCGAGGTCGGTGAACATGCCGGACAGGTGGGTCGTTCGAACCACGGTGCCGCTGTAGGTCGTTGCCATGGCGTTCTGCAAACCACACGCGCCCGCAGCCAGGTAGATCGCTCCCTCATGGGAGACCTGGAACAAGGGGATGGAGGCAAAGAGCAGCAGGGATTCGATGAACAGCGCGATGCCATACCGACGTCCCAGGCGCAATGAGCTGCTTTGAATGAGCAAACCGCTGAGGACACATCCAGCCATGAAGGATCCGATGGCGAATAGAAAGTGGACTGCTTTGGGCGCATTGAGCCGCCCGATGGCACTGCCGAGCATGGATGCGCTGCCCGTGAGATGGGTGATGGGTTGATGTTCGAATCCCAGCAGGCCTATGACGTTGATGAACCCAGCAATAAAGGCCATCAACCAAGCTCCGCCCCAAACCCATCGCGGCAGTTTTGAAATCATCGCACCCTCTGCTGTGGTTGTTAGCCACTACACGGGATGGGCATCGGCTCATCCTGGAGGAGGTTGAGAGGCCATCGGTGCACGCTATCTGGCTGCAGAGGCTGCGGGCATTTGACTGTCGATCCACTTGAGCCGCTCCCGGGTCCAGCGTTTCATGTAGTTGATCTCCTCGGCGTAGGTATCACCCACGAACGCATTCGGATGAACATGGTCACCCATGATCCGCCATCGCTTGAAGTTCCTGGCCTGCGCTTCGTTGAGCAAGGCTGCCATCTCATCGATTCGCTTCATCAAGGTGTCGGTGGCAAAAGGCCCTTTTCGCAACTGCCACCAGCGCTCGGTGAGTTCCTTCATGTATTCAGGATCCTCGGAGAACTGGCGATGCCAGGAGATCTCAGTATCCCGAAGTTGCTCCGTATACCACCCGCGCGGACTGTCGCCGTCCAGGTAGTTCGCGTTTCCAAAACTCAGATTCCAATCCCAGGGGGGCTCAAGCTTCACCTTTCCACCCCGATCTTTCGAAAACACCACGCTGTAGCGAAAGCCATCAATGTTCTTCGACATTTCGATGAGCCAGTGCTGATCGATAAAGGACTTCATGTCGATGTAGGACCGGTAACCGCGCTTGGTATCCAGCCATGACTTGCCAAACACAGCTCTCTCGAGTTCCCACCAGTGACGCTCGATGTATTCGCGTTGCTGGGGGGTGACATCCTCAGGATCAGGCTCCA
>VHDG01000146.1 GCA_016871475.1 Verrucomicrobiota bacterium | reverse complement strand
GAAGCACCACTCCGCGTGGCTCGTAAGCCTGCCCGATCCAGGCAGGCGCGACCGAGAGGCTCACCATTTCCTGGGCAATGAAATCCCGAGGCGAGGCTTCGATGCGTTCCTTGAGATCGGACAGTTCCACCTTGGACAACCTCCCTCCGAACCATGGGCCGCTGCGGTGTGTACGGAAGGCTGGCTTGACCACCATCGAATCCAGTTGACTGAGGACATGACGAAGATCCCTGGCTCTCCCGCACCACCAGGTAGGGACGCAGGGGAGGAGCAGTTCCTGATCAAGAAGGAGACGGCTTATAGGCTCAAGAAACGGGAGAAATGCGGCTGATTCTACAAGGGCTGATCCCAGGGCATTGGCCAGTGTGACGGTTCCGGCGCGTGTAGCTTCGACGAGCCCGGCCACTCCCAGGAAGGAGTCGCTCCGCAATTCCAGCGGATCGCAAAACGCATCGTCGAGGCGCCGCAGAATCACATCCACAGCCTGGAGTCCTTCGACGGTTTTCAGGTAAACGCGCTGGTTGCGCACAGTGAGGTCCGCACCCTCCGCAAGCGTGAACCCGAGGCTGCGCGCCAGGTAGGCGTGTTCGAAGTAGGTTTCATTTCTCGGGCCTGGAGTGAGCACGATGACGTTTGGATCCTGGCAGCCTTCCGGTGCGAGTGCGGAGAGCATCTCCCGTTGCCTTCGAAAAAACTCGGGGAGCCGCCGGACTGAGCTCTCACGAATCTCATCCGGAAGCACTCGGGAGAGAACCGATCGATTCTCAAGCGCATAACCAGCTCCGCTGGGCGCCTGAGCCCGGTCGCTCAGAACACTCCACTGTCCACTGGCAGAACGCACCATGTCACAAGCCAACAGATGCAGATACACCTGCCTGGGCACAGGAATTCCACGACACGGCCGAAGGAACCCCGGATTGGAATAGACGAGCTCCGGGGGAAGAAAACCGTTCCTGAGGAGCCGCTGCCCTCCCCCGTAAAGATCCTCCATGATCCGGTTGAGCAAGCGAGACCGCTGAATCAGAGCCGCCTCGATCCGCTCCCATTCGGACGCTGGAAGCAGGAATGGAGCTACGTCCACACCCCAAGGCCGGTCAATCGATCCAGCCTCGCCATAAACGTTATAGGTCACCCCATGCTCCCGCAGGATACGATCAGCATTGTCCGATCGCGCCTTGATCTCCATGGCCCCATGTTTGGTGAAAGCCTTCACGAGGTGAGACCAATGATCCCGGATCCGGCCATCCTCACCGGTCATCTCATCGAACGCCCCGATGTGGGGAGACAAGGAGCGAAACAAACCATCGCCAGCAGCCGGGGATTCACTGTCTGTCACTTTCGTCATGAGGGGTGCGCAAACCTAGCCTGCATCCTGCATTCAGCCCATGGTTATTTTGACAACAGCCGAGGGATTCAGGGTTGTTGCGGGCAAGACAAAACGAAGCTAGGGAGAAGCGACCTGCGCAGCAGCGCGATCGGATCCTGCCTGAATGCGAAGATCGATCGTGAACGGAAACTCCGGACTGACTGATTCCTCTGGAGGATCGAAGTTGTCCTGGGTTGCCCCGCAGGTTGTGAATCGGGCAAGTCTTCGTGATTCGGCTTCACTCGCGTTGACCGGAAAGCGAGTGAAGTTGCGACCTCCTGGGTGAGCCACGTGATAAACACAACCGCCAAGGCTGCGACGGTTCCAGGAATCATAGAGATCGAAAGTGAGGGGCGTGTGAACGGGAATGGTGGGTTGGAGACACTCGGCCGGTTGCCAGGCACGAAAGCGGACACCGGCTACGGCTTCTCCATTCGTACCGGTTGGCTGCAAGGGCACACGACGTCCGTTGCAAGTGATCCGGAACCGATCACCCTGGAGGCCGACAGCCTTCACCTGAATCCTTTCCAGAGAACTGTCCACATATCGCACAGTCCCTCCACCAGCACCCTCCTCGCCCAGCACGTGCCAGGGCTCAAGCGCCGATCGAAGCTCCACGTGGACATCACGCTGGGAAAACCCGCCGATCCTGGGAAAGCGAAACTCCATCTGGGGAGCGAACCATTGATATTGAAAGTTGAGCCCTGCTCCCCGCAGTTCCGCGAGCACCTCTGACAGGTCCGCCTCGCAATAGTGAGGCAGCATCCAGCGGTCATGGATGTCGGAACCCCATCTCTGCAAGTTGCCCAGGAATGGCTTTTTCCAAAACATGAGCACCAACCCCCGGAGCAACAGATGCTGCACGAGACTCATCTGCGGATGCGGAGGCATCTCGAACCCTCGCATCTCGAGCAAACCGAGTCGACGGGATGCATCATCCGGAGGATACAGCTTGTCGATACAGAACTCAGCCCGGTGAGTGTTCCCCGTGGCATCAACGAGCAAATTCCTGAAGAGTCGATCCACGAGCCACGGGGGCACGGGTTGGCGGTTGCCGGCACGTTTCTCCAGCTCTGCGAAAGCGATCTCCAACTCGTGGAGTGACTCTTGCCTGGCCTCATCAATGCGCGGTGCCTGGCTGCTCGGACCCAGGAAGAGCCCGGAGAAAACCCAGCTCAACGAAGGGTGCCTCTGCCAGTAGGCCACCATGGATCTTAGGAGATCGGGACATCGCAGCAGGGGTGAGTCACACATCGTCGCCCCCCCAACCAGGATGTGGTTCCCTCCGCCGGACCCGACATGACGCCCATCCATCATGAACTTCTCGGCACGGAGCCTGCAACCTGCCGCCTCTTCATAGAGAACAGACGTCTTGAAGACCAATTCCTCCCAACTGGAGCTGGGATGGAGATTAACCTCGATCACACCGGGATCGGGCGTGATCGAGAATTTGTCCACTCTCGGATCACGCGGTGGTGGCTCTCCTTCAATGATCACAGGCGTCCGGTTCTCCGAGGCGGCCGATTCCACCGCTGCGAGAAGTTCAAGGTAGTCCTCGACGCTCCCCACGGGAGGCAGGAACACATGCAAACGCCCGCTACGCGGCTCAACACAAAGAGCCGTCCGGATGATCGACGCAGCTGACTGTCCAATCGGAGGCGGCAGGAAGGAGGAGGGAGCCTTGTCGGCATCTTCCGAGGAACCAGCCTGTGGACGGGAACCGTTTGAGTGGCCAGGACCAGGTTTCGCAGTCGCTCTCGGGTATCGGAGGGGCACATGACCGGGATGCGGAAGTGGCCGGTGCTGCTGTGTTGGGTCCGGTGGGTATTGCCATGGATAATCTCCGGCAGTCACCCACGGAAGCGAGTCCAGGGGTAGCCTGAGCCCCATCGGCGAGTCCCCAGGGATCAACCAAATAATCTCCCCATCGCGGAGAAACCAGGGACCAGTCTGCCACTTGGAGGAACCAGCGGATGCCACCTTGGACAAAGGCAGAACATATCCGACGACTGAACCCAAGCCTGCCTGGAACAGTCGAGCAAGACGAGCTCGCTCCATCGGGTCCTTGAGGCGGGAGTCGCCGGGCGTCACGTTGGAAGGAAGCCGTCGTTCCTTCCACATGAGGTAGAAAACATCCTCGTGTGCGGGAAGGAACCGGGTCGGATCGACTTCGAGCTTTTGGGCAATCAAGACAGCAAGACGTCGAGCATGTTTGATGTCGTGGCCATAATCCACGGCCTCCTCCGCCAGCAGGGATGCATCCCGCCACATCGGAACACCATCCTTCCGCCAGTAGGCCGAGAGGGCCCACCGGGGAAGAGGCTCGCCCGGGTACCACTTGCCCTGTCCGTAGTGAAGCACTGAACCGCGGGCAAAACGGGGCTGAAGCCTTCGCAGCAAGGTCTCAGAGAGAAGCTTTTTGGGAGCGGACACAGCTTCCGTGTTCCACTCGGGTCCATCGGGATCATCCATGGAAACAAACGTGGGCTCTCCGCCCATCGTGAGACGCACGTCCTCCTTGGCCATCCCGAGGTCGATCTCCCTTCCCAATGCATCTATCGCACGCCATTGCTCCTCTGAGTAAGGCTTCGTCACCCTCGGGATCTCGTCAATCCGTTCCACCTTCATCTCGTGATGCAAAGTGGCTTCACAGACATCCACGGCACCCGAAACGGGCGCCGCGGACGAAGGGCTCGGGGTACAACTGAGAGGAATGTGGCCTTCGCCTGCAAACAGACCGGACGTTGGATCCAACCCCACCCACCCGGCGCCCGGAAGGTACACCTCGCACCATGCATGAAGATCCGCAAAATCAGCTCCGGGCCCTGCTACACCGACAACCGGCTTCTCGTCAGGCTTCAGCTGAATGAGGTATCCACTCACAAATCGGGCCGCAAGACCGAGGTGTCGCAAGGCCCCGACCATAAGCCAGGCGGAGTCACGACATGACCCACTTCCCAGTTTCAAGGTCACCTCAGGTCCCTGGACACCCGGCTCCAACCGGATGAGATAACGGACCCGTTTTTGAAGTCGCTGGTTAAAGCCAACCAGAAAATCAATCGTCGAAGGCCTGCTCGCATCACCTGCAGCCCGGGCCAACCGCACTTCTGATTCGGAAAGAAGCTCCTGAAGAAGCGGGCCTGCGGGTTCCATCTCCAGGAACGGGGCCAGCTCCTCCTTCAGGTCCGCATCGTACTCGAAGGGAAACTTGAGAGCCTCCTCCTCAAGAAAGAAGTCGAAGGGATTAAAGGCCGCCACTTCGGCGATGAGGCTGATCTCCACTGCCAGCTCCTTCATGGGCTCCGGGAAGACAACCCGCGCGTTCCAGTTGGAGAAAGGATCCTGCTGCCAGTGGATGAAGCTTTGACCTCCGAGAATCTTCTGCGAGTAGCTGAGGATGCGGGTCCGACAATGGGGCGCAGGGCGAAGTCGAATCACATGAGGGCCATGGGCCACACAGCGATCGTAGGTGTAAACCGTCCGGTGCAGGAGTGAAGCGTGAATGGCCATGGGTGAGAGGCTATTGCACCGCGGGCTCCGGCTCCTCGGAGGCGAGGTAACGGATGCGCTTGTTGATGTCCGTGTTGATGGAGTGATAAGGCTGGGAAAGATTGCCCTGCGCAAAGAGCGTCTGCCGCAAATGCTCCATGTCATCCTCGCCGATCGCATCGGTGAAGATGGGCTTGAGATACTCGATGCCAAGCCGGGACGGTTTCATCAACCGGGCGTCGTACAACGCCGGATGCATCTGTCTGGCGTGGATGAGCCCCCATCGATCCCGGAACCGGTTCGCGTCATGGTCAGCCACGTGGAAGCCTCTGGACAAGTCGTACTGAAGGATGGCAACCGAGTTGTTTCTGCCTTCCGCGAGCATCTCAACGGCTTTGGCACCGAGCTGGGCGGCGTAGAACCGGTCAAAAAGGATGGGCCTGCCTCCGCGCTGGGTATGTCCCACTTTTCGGGTGAAGATCGCCTCACGTGCTGAATCACCTCTGCGGTACAGCTGAAAATATCTGTCCCCGATCATCTGGATAAGTTTCGCACGCAGAGCATCCGCAGCCCCGCTCAGGATCACATTGCCTGATGGATCGGTGGAACGGCTCTCAGCGCCCAGCTCGCGCCCCCTTTCATCGATGATTCCCTCCCCGCAGACAATCACCACGTTCTTCTGCAAGTCATAGATTTGCTTCACCCTCTCCACGAGGCGTTCGAGATCCAACGCCTGCTCCGGCACAAGAATCAGATCCGGACGGCCGTAAGCGGAACCCAGGGCGATGTAACCCGAATGCCGCCCCATGACCTCAATGATGGCGATGCGACGATGACTCTCTGCCGTGGTGCGAATGCGCTCCACGCCCTGGGCGGAGACGAAAACCGCGGTGGCATATCCGGGAGTCACATAGTTCACGATGTGCCCCAGATCAAACACGGCCTGGGACTCGATACGCTTGTATCGATAGCCCGTCTTGGCTTCTGAATCAGCCACTCTCGCCCACTCGTCGGGCTCGCTCGGATAATTCATGCCGAGATCGTTATCGATGGTCTTGGGCGCAAGCACCGTGGGAATCCGCTCCGCAAGCGGTTGAAGACCATTTAGAGTCCCGTCCCCGCCCACACACACAAGCCCCTCGATTCCGAGAGACCTGAGCCTGCACGCAATCATGTCCAACCTGGCAGTCTCCGATGAATCGACGTAGTCGCGGGACGACCCGATCAATGTCCCGCCTTTCGTGGGGTCGAGCTCGGGTATGTCCTGATAGAGCGGATTGAGGATGATGTGGGGAACTCTCTGGTTGAAAAGACAGTTGAACCCTTTCAGCAACCCGACCACTTCAAGTCGCAGTTGGTTGCCTCGAACGACCGCACCGTGAATGGTTGCATTAAGCGCCGGAGTGTCGCCGCCCGCGGTTAGAATACCGATTCGTTTCATGTTGCGAGCGCGACTACTGTGTTTCCTGGGATGCCATCCTTCGAGAGGCCCTGGGGGTCTTGAGCGCAAAAAAAGTGTCGAAGATACCTCCACTGGCCTGGTTCATTTTTGTTTGAAGCTCATCGAGATACTCGTGGAGTCCGTCACGAATGATGTCATCCACCGAGGCATAGGAAAGTTCGGATGCGAGCTGTCCAAGCCATCGTTCCGGGGCATGTCTGAACGCCCCGGCCGGAGTGCCGGAAATCGCATGCAACGAATCTCGCGCGCAGAGAAGGCAATAGTGGATCGCCCTTGGAAACTCGCGGTCCAACAACAGAAACTCGACCACCCCTCGCGGAGTAATCCTCCCATGGCGCTTCCGGTACATCTCAAACGCGCTGGCAGACCGGAGCATTGCAGCCCATTGAACATCGTCGAAGGGAGTGCCCACATCCTCAACCGATCTAAGCAGGATGTAGTACTTCACATCGAGAATGCGGGATGTCTTGTCCGCGCGCTCAAGCTTGCGACCAAGCCGACAGAAATGCCATGCCTCCCCGTGGGTCATGGTGGCATCGGTGATACCGGTGAACAAATGGCTCGCGAGTTTGACCTCCGTGAAGAACTCATGAAGAGCCAGACGATTCTGGTCTGCCGCCGCAGCCTCGTTGGCCATCAGGTAGAACTTGTTCAGCTGGAGCCACATCTCTGAGGAGATGATCTCGCGAACCGTCCGGGCGTTCTCTCTCGCAGCTCGAAGGCATGAAACGATGGAATTGGGATTCTCAGGATCAAAGGCCAGAAACCGGATGACGTTCTGCTGGCTGGGCTCGCCCAACCGTTCCCTGAACGTCTCCTGATCGCCGGTCGTTGCCACCAGCGGTTCCCACTGCTGCCCCGACCCTCCCGGACCGTCGAGCATCAGCTGGAAATTCACGTCGATGAATCTGGCGACATTCTCCGCCCGCTCCACGTAGCGGGCCATCCAGTAAATGGAATCGGCAACACGGCTTAACATGTCGATGCGGGTGATTGAGGCGAAGAGAGGTTGGCACGTCCTGAAGCTCCGGATCGGGGAACCAGTTCGTCCGGATCTGACAGGGGCGCATCGGCAAGCACCCAGGTATCCTTGCTTCCACCGCCTTGCGATGAATTGACCACCAGGGATCCTTTCTTGAGAGCGACACGGGTCAGCCCGCCCGGAAGCACGTAGATCTCCTTGCCGCAAAGGATGTAGGGTCTGAGGTCGACATGCCGCCCTTCGAAATGGTCACCACAGATCGTCGGAACGCGTGAGAGTGCCAGAGTTGGCTGGGCGATGTAGTTCCTCGGATTGCTCCGGAGCAGCTCGGCAAATCGGGATCGCTCGTCCGCTGTCGAATGCGGGCCCACCAACATGCCGTATCCGCCCGATTCATTCGCCGCTTTCACGACCAGTTCCTCCAAATGTTCAAGGGTGTATGCAAGATCCTTGGGATCCGAACAGATGAAGGTGGGAACGTTCGGCAGGATCATTTCCTCACCCAGATAATACTTCACGATCCTGGGCATGTAGGCGTAAACGACCTTGTCATCCGCCACTCCACCCCCGGGCGCATTCGCCAACGCCACATTTCCGTTCATGTAGGCTTCCATCAAGCCGGGAACTCCCAGCATGGAATCCGGCCGAAAACAGTTCGGATCCAGGAAGTCATCGTCGATGCGCCTATAGATCACATCCACCCTCTCGAATCCACGGGTGGTTCGCATGCAAATGAAGCCATCCTGCGCAACGAGATCACGGCCCTCCACCAGTTCGATCCCCATTTGTTGTGCGAGAAACGAATGTTCGAAATACGCGGAGTTATAGATCCCCGGCGTCAAAAGGAC
>VHDG01000145.1 GCA_016871475.1 Verrucomicrobiota bacterium | reverse complement strand
GATTTAGCATGCGACTTGCAGCTCAGCCATGGCTTTGCCGCACCTAAGAAAATGCTCCAGTCCAGCAGTCATGTGCGGCTGTTGAGCCCGGTTTCGTCCCCGCAGGGTTTGGCCCCTGCCACCTTTCTGATCTGCAACTTGCTGCTCGCGGTCCTCACCATCAAGCCTCCGGCCCACTCAGCGGGTTACCGCGCTATCCCTCTCCTGCCTCCGAATGGCTCCGGTAAACCCGGCTTCACCCTCCTTCCGGCTCATCAACTCGGCATCGATTTCACAAATCATCTTTCTGACAGCCGGGTTCGAAAGTTCCAGAACTCCATGAACGGGTGTGGCGTCGCTGCAGGAGATTTCAATGGAGATGGCTGGTGCGACCTCTTCTTTTGCAACAAGGACGGCCCTTCGGCTTTGTTCCGTGCCACCGGGGCCGGGAGCTTTGCCAATGTCACCGCGCTGACCGGAACTGCCGTCACAAACCAGATCTCCGCCGGCGCTGCATTCGCAGACCTCAATGGCGATGGACGCCTGGACCTGTTCGTCAGCTCGTTCGGAGGACCCAATGCACTCTTGTTGCAGGAGGCAGACGGCCAGTTCACGGATACCACGGCTCCGTCCGGGCTCGTGGGTCGCACGGGCTCCACTTCGATGGCCATGGGCGACCTGGATGGGGACGGAGATTTGGATCTGTATCTGTGCAACTTCGGAACTCTGTCGGTGCTGCGGGATGGAGGGCAGGTCTCCACACGCATGGTGAACGGCAAGCCAGTCGTGACAGGAAGGTACGCTGCCAAGATCAAGATCATCGATGGCTTGATGGTGGAGTTCGGTGAGCCGGACGCAGTTTATTGGAACGACGGCTCCGGGCGATTCACTGCGGCAAACTGGGGTGAGTCGTTCCTGGATGAGGACGGGAAGCCCTACCTGGTTCAGCCCGACTTTGGTCTCGCCGTCCAGATCCGTGATACCAACGGCGATGGGCTCCCCGACATCTATGTCTGAAATGACTTCCAAACGCACGATCGCTTTTGGATCAATCAAGGCAAGGGTCGCTTCCAACTTATTCCACGGGATGCTCTGAGAAACATGAGCTACGCCTCCATGGGAGTGGACTTTGCAGATCTGGATCGCGACGGCCATCTCGACTTCATTACGGTCGAGATGTTGAGTCTGGATCATAGCTGGCATTTACGGCAGTCGAGTCCGACCCAGCCGTTGAGTCGCATTCCTGGACGTCATGAGACACGGGAGGAGATGGCCAGAAACTGCCTGTATCAGAATCGAGGGGACGGGACCTACGCCGAGCTCGGTTTTTTCGCGGGGGTTGCGGCGTCCGACTGGTCCTGGACGCCTGTGTTTCTGGACGTGGATCTCGATGGTTATGAGGATCTCCTGGTCTCGAATGGGCATCTTCATGATGTGAACTCTCGCGACGTGAGTGAGGCCAATGCCCGGCTGAAGGCGCAGCAACCGAATGCCCAGGCCAACCTGGGTGACTACCCGCCCCTGAACAGTCCCAAGCGGGCTTTCCGGAACAAGGGACAGATGCGATTCGAGGAAGTGAGCGATGCCTGGGCATTTAACTCGAGAGCCATCGCCCACGGTATGGCGCTCATCGACTTTGACCATGATGGCGACATGGATGTTGTCATGAACGCTGTCAACTCCGCCCCGTTGATCTATCGAAACGACAGTACTGCGCCCCGGGTGGCCGTGCGATTAAAGGGGAAGACCCCCAACACACAGGGAATCGGTGCACGGATCCGGGTGTTGGGAGGCGCAGTCCCCGTTCAGGAGCAGGAGATCCTGGCAGGCGGTTATTACCTGAGCGGGAGCGAACCGATGCGTTCCTTCGCAGTCGGTTCAAGCCCGAAGGACCTGACCATCGAGGTGCGATGGAGGAGCGGTGCAAAGTCTGTGCTCACCAACGTCGTGCCCGGACAAGCCTATGAGATAGACGAAACTTTCGCTTCCACCGGATCGCCTCAAATCGCTCAAACACCCACCCCTGTATCCTGGTTCGAGCCCCTCACTTCGTCCCTGGCCGTTTCTCACCTTCAAACACCACACAACGACTTTGCTGCCCAGCCCTTGCTGCCCCGCAAACTCAGTCAACTGGGACCGGGAGTCTGCGCGTGGGATTTCAATGACGATGGTCACGATGATCTCGCGGTCGCTGGCGGGGCAGGCCAGCCAGTTACAGTAAGGCTCAACGATGGGCGGGGTGGCTTTGCTCCGGTTCGGGGAGAGCTTCCAGCGTTGCCGGATGATGGGACTTGCATCGCCGCCTGGACAGAAGCTGACGGAACTCCCGCCCTGGTGGTGGGAGTGGCCAATCATCGAGTCAGGGATGATGCACGGAGCGCCGCTCAATCGTGGAAGTTCAGCCAGGGCTCGCCCGTCCCTGCCCTCGCTTCCCAACGGCGCTACCCCGGGTTGTTTCGCGCTGGGCGATGTCCAGGGCGATGGCTCTCTCGAACTTTTCGTTGGGGCTGCATTCAAGACGACTCGCTATCCAGAACCCGTGTCTTCAGTTCTGTTTCGGCGCACGGGTACCCAGTGAGTGCTCGACGAGGCACTGAGCGCTTCGTTGAAGACGGTTGAACGCGCGACGGGAGCCGTGTTCACCGACCTCGACAATGACGGAGCCTCCGAGTTGGTGGTCGCGTGCGATTGGGGTGCTCTGCGCATTCTTCGCTTTGAGAATGGAACACTGCTCGATGTAACGGACAAGTGGGGCTTGGGGAAGGAGACCGGCTGGTGGTCCGGCATCGTGGCCGGCGACTGGGATGCGGATGGCCGGATGGACTTGCTGGTGGGCAACTGGGGCTTGAATGGACCCGAGCAGGTCTGGAGCCCGCTCCCGCGTCACGCCCACTTCGGTGATTGGGCCGGCGACGGCACCGTTCAGATCTTGGAAACCATCTTGGATTCCGCACGGAAACTCGAGGTGCCAGCGAGGGACCTGACTCTGCTGCGAGCCGCGATTCCTTCACTGCGAGATCGGATCGAATCTCATGCGCAATACTCTGCCATGGGAGCAGCCGAGATTCTCGCTCCCTGGGCTCCGACCAGTCGGAAACTCTCTGTCACAACGCTTGAAACCCGCCTGTGGTTGAATCGCGGCAACCGATTCGTGCCCGGGGTTCTTCCTCCCGAAGCCCAACATGCCCCTGTCTACGGCCTCGTGGTAGCCGATGCAGACGGTGATGGATGGGAGGATGCGTTCCTGGCCCAGAACTGTTTCAGCGTAAGGCCCGATGCGACCCGACTGGATGCAGGTCTCGGACTTTGGCTTCGAGGAGGTCCGGGCGGGAGCTTCTCTGCTGTCAAACCTGCGCAAAGCGGAATTCGTCTGTCTGGCGAGCAGCGAGGGTGCGCTACGGGCGATTTTAACTCGGACGGAAGGCCGGACCTTGTCGTGGCCGAAAACGGCGGGCCGGTTCATCTGTTCCTTAATCGATCGGCCCGCCCAGGCGTGAGAGTGAAGCTGCGTGGACCGGATGCGAACCCTCATGGCATCGGTGCCGCTATTCGATTGCGATTCGAGACAGGATGGGGACCGCTCCGGCAGGTGCTGGGGCCAAGTGGTTACGCTTCCCAGTCTTCACCCGTGCAGGTGATGGCGACCCCTACGAGGCCTCTGGAGATCAAGGTTCGGTGGCCTGGCGGTAAAGAAGTCACACGAGCCGTGGAGGCGGGTGTCACCGAGATCACTGTGCGCGCATCGGATTGAGGGGCTACAGCCTCCAGCCTTTTCGATAGTGATGTTGGATGAACTCATCGGCCTGCGAACAGCCGGTCGCCTGGAGAGCGCGCGAGTTCCAGTGGATCTTGCATTGAGCACGGAAAGCCACGTTGCCGAGCAGCACCGCTTCAGTCAGAGCTCCCGAGTAGTCAAAGTTGCATGTGGTCATCGCTCCCGTCTTGCAGGCATGAATCCACTCTTGATGATGCCCGATGGAGTCCGGGATGAGCGCTGGAGGGCGTTTGAAATCCTTGAAGTCGTTCTCTGGTAGAAGCACGTGCTTGTCATAGCCAGCCAGCAACATGCGGCCTTTGTCGCCGACGAAGAGAGTGCCATCCCCCCACTTGGGCAGAGATCCCGACGCGAACTGTGGAGGGCGCTTGCCTCCGTGATACCAGCGCAGGGTCACGGGCGGACTTTTTTGACGTGCCGGGTACTCATACTGGACCACCAGGTAATGAGGTGCGCTCTCGGGATGAGGTTTCGGCCCATCGATGATCTCCACCGTTTCGGGAGTTTGCAAACCCAGCGCCCAATGCACTAGATCCATGTGATGACAACCGAGGTCGGCCAACGTCCCTCCACCAAACGCCCACCAGTTCCTCCAATGGAAAGGCAGGTAGTCCGGGTGATAGGGGCGATGAGCCACGGGGCCGAGCCAAAGATCATAATTCAGACCTTGCGGAACTTCGGGCGTGGCCGTGGGACGTTCTCGATTGCCGAATCCGCCTCCCACCCACACATGAGCTTCCCGGACCTCACCGATGGCACCTGATCGAATGAGATCCACGACCGCGCGATAATTCTTTCCGGAATGGATCTGCGTGCCCATCTGAGTGGCGACTCCATGTTGCTGGGCCAGTTCACGAACCTTCCGGCATTCACTGATGGTTCGGGTGAGGGGCTTCTCACAATACACATGGCGTCCTGATCGAATGGCTGCTGCGGTGGCAGGCGCGTGAGTGTGGTCTGGCGTACCGATGACCACTGCATCGATGTCCTTTCGCTCAAACGCTTTTCGGAAGTCTGCGTAACCCGCGGCTCTTGGATGCTTGGAGAGAGCGGCATTCAGCAGTCGGGAATCCACATCGACCAAAGCAACGATGTTCTCGCTGGCGACATGTCCGAGGTTCCAGCCCGCCTGATTGGCGGTGCCGATCATGGCGATGTTGAGTTTGTCGTTCGCAGAAACCCTTCTGGCCGCGCGCGCGGATGACAGGGAGGCAAGCCCGAACCCGACGGCGATGCGGGATGTTGAAGTGAGGAAGCTGCGGCGATTCGATAAGTGGTTCATAGGTGACAGGCAGTTGATTAGCTCTGAAGAACCTGGGACGGCAAGCTTTCCGTATGAGCGTGCCTCTGACTTCCCCATCGCTCCCAGCCAAAGTCAGCTGCCAACAAACCTCGACAGTCATCAATCATCACTCCGCCAGAAGTCGGACGCGCCGCTCGTTGTCCACCCTTCAGGGTGTGCCTTCGTGGGCAACCGTAAGCAACGACAGCGAAGGTTCCTTGCATCGCGCGTGGGAAACCCGATTCGCTCGCACTGTCCGACCTACAGAGCCGAAGCGGGCGTAGCCCGGGCATCCTGAAGGATGGACAACAAACCTGGGGGCAGGCCTGTCGTAAGGCGCTTGGTTGTCGGACGCGCCGATACGCTCGATACGGCTGACCGGTCCAAGGTGACGACTCCAGCCACTCCAACTCAAGCACCCAATCACCTGAGATGTGACGCGCCCTCTCCGGCAAATCCTCCGGGCGCAACCGATTCAGCTCCCAAACGCGACCTTCACGAGCAGCGAGAGCGAAAGCCTCTCGCTCCTCTGCCGGGGTCCTGGCGGACTCGACGCGAGAAATCAGGCGCTGAAACTTCAAAGGCTCGTATGCAAAGTAGTAACCGAGAAACAACGCCAGCGGCACAACGAGAACCGCAAACGACACGAACAAAATCTTGCGGCGAGTAGTCATGTAATGCGCGAGCCGTCTAACGCAAAGGTCAGCGATCGGAGCCAGCCGCCACTGAGGTTGAATTCGTCTCTGAGCGACTCGGCTGGCTCCGATTTGATGCACCGACTGGTTCGCCATTCGTCACCTCTTGCATCGTCAGGTGATAACGATAATCGCCATCCTCCCATGAAATGGAATTTCCGGACGTCTCGATATTCCGTGCATGCGGATCATTCTCCTGAAAATCGCGCTGCGCCTTGTAGATCGTCCGGTTCCCGACCGAGATCATGGTCTTTTCAGGGTCAAGAAACGGAAATCCAACCGTCTCGGTAAAGCAACTCCATTTGACTGTGCCGAGCGTTGACGCGTAGTCCCTCTCCTCCAATAGCCTGAAATGGTAACCGCTCCGCGCATTCTGAAAGAACGCCCCAGCAAACAAACCGATCACCAGCATTACGCCGCCAACGGCAACAACAGTCAGGGGACGCTTCATACTTTTGGCGAACGACCAAGCTCAGCGACGGCCTCGGCGGCGGCGGTGGAGCGCACTTGTCCCGCCGTAGCTGCTTCTGAGCGAAGGCGGATCCATCCTTCGTGGTAGGCCGACTTCGGAGGACGGGCGGTGCGCTCACGAACTCCCGCGACGCTCGAACGCACGGCTTGTCCCGCCGTAGCTGCTTCTGAGCGAAGGTGGACGGAGAGGCCGTTCGCTGGGGCCTTCGCTTCCCAGCTTCGTCCTCCCGAGGCAGCGCCCTGGTTGAACGAAGCCGCTACGCGGAGGCCTTCGGGCAGAGCTGAAGCTTCGGATGGTTTGTTCATCTCAGATTTTCCCTAAGTTTCTCTGTTCGATTCTATACCCTTCTGACCTCACCGCAGCTTCGTCCAACCCGTGACGTAAGCAGCAGCGCTCCACACTCATCGGAAAATCTCTCCACCTCCATCCTTCGCGCTCCTGCCTACGTCACTTCTTTGTTAGGCCACTGGTCGTGAAATCCTGAATCCAAAATGAGTAACGACATAACCAAGAATCAATCCGATGATGTTGTATGGCAAGGAGAGCGCGATGACAAGCCAACCGGCCTGCAATCCGGTCGAAGCTCCCCACAGCAGGTCACTCCAAAACTGTGCGCCTTTGGTGAAGTATCCTGCCTGCATGTCGTGAATCTTCCAAAGCACTCCACCCGGAACTGACGCGACCAGAACGGTCGCGACAATGATGCCGATGATAGCAGCGGAGCGACGCCAACCGGCGAGACAAGACCACCGAAGCGCACAAGCGGTGGCAATGACTCCGTAAGTGAGAGCAACCACCGCGATATATTGGAATGGGTGCGACTCGTGGTAGAGGAACATCCGATACAGCCCGCCAAAAACGTGACCACGCGGCATGACGGCGTGGAGCGCGAGATAACCGACCGACCCAAGCAAAAATGCGCCGACGGTAAAAAGAGCAAAAAGCTTGAGCGCACGAGGCATGGCGAAGCGGCCTAGACCTTATGGCTCGAAACTATCGGTATGAGCGTGGGTGACGAGCCGAGGCGACGTGGGTTAGAAACCGCAGAGGCGGCCTCCAGAGCCAGAATGCTGTGGACGGACGGATCACTCCCGCTGCCGATCAACAAAAAATGCCCTATGAACTCGTCACCCACACCTCAAAAAATCAATTACGTCGGCCTTGATGTCCAGATGCAAGCCATCCTGCCATCTGGCGCTAGGTTCCCAGTCCGCGCTGGAACACAAGCGCCATGGGCGCACCTGCGTCAGTTCTCCATCGACCGGGCTTGCCCAACCACGGGTGTAGTTGCTGGCTGCGCTTCGCTGCGCGGCTCCCTGCAGGGTTAGGTGCCAATATCGTCATCAGCGGTCTGTCCTCCCGTCCAAAACTCCGGCCTCCTGAAGCTGCGCGAACAGCTTGCGCTGCATTCGTTGGAGGCCCCGAATGCTCTCACGGAAGGCGACTGCGTTGACCCGCAGTGTCACCGCATCCTTCTTCGTGCTCTTCTGGGTCTGCTGGAGCGTGATGACACACAAGCCGAGTGCAATCATGAACTCGTCGAGGTGCGTGTCGAGAGCCTGCTTGGACTCACGGTCTAATTTCTTGGGCTTTTTCGTGGGCATTTGTGCGGTGCGCTTGATGACGCCTAACAGTGGGATTCAGCTGAAGTCAGACGTTTCATGTTTGGCATATCACGGCTTGAAGGTTTCTTGTGTGTTCCCGAAAACGATTGATCCCTGTGGCCCTGCACGCGCTTGGCTGGTTTGTGCTTTGGCATATCACGCCGAGTCTCTGCTCCCTCGCCGTCTCCACACACTCCAACTTCCGCCTCGGTTTGGCCTGTCACAGCCTGATCCACTGCTCCGCTCCCTCCAACACTATGAGGTCGCTTCTTTATCCCTCGACCGGTCGCGGAAACGCTGCCGCCATTTCGGTCCCTGCAAACCTGCAGGCCGGATTGCGCCCGGGGATTGTCTCTTGCTCGCTCATCCACTACTG